>JAFRLP010000523.1 GCA_017431185.1 Victivallales bacterium
GGCCTGAAGGCCTCGCGGGCAGGTTGGGGTCTAACTCCCGGCACGCCAAGTTCAAGTGGAAAATCCGACGAAAGATTTGAGTTCCTCCAAAAGTGCCGTAGGGCACATTCGTCTTGAACAAAGCGATCAAAGGCTCTACCGGTTCCTCGTTTTATTGCGAACTTTGCAGCAAGCACTTAAAAGTTCTCAGTAGAGTGAAGGCAGCGACGGCTCCTCGCCGCCGCTACATCCAACTCACCGTCTGATACAGGCCAGACGCTGTATTGACCGCGCGGAGCGCGGTCTGCCAAACCACTCCGTGAAACCAGGCACAGGTGGCGGATTTGGCAGACCGTGCTCCGCGCGGTCAGTATCAGTCGGTGAGTCAAGGTAGCGGCGGAGCAGGAAATACGGTGTGTCTCATAGGAGTGCCCATTATGGAGCGAATACGGCCGAAAAACACTTCCAGCGTAGATGATTTCAATTTTGGGAAAAAGCGGTTATATTACAATAATGTAGGGGAAAGCATTCTGTAATCTTGTCATTTGCAGTTTCAGATTGGAATCCTTTTATGTCAGAAGCCTCCCCAAAGGACCGGAGCGTAGCGGCGGCGTCTTCGCCACCCGTGTTTCAGTAGCAGCGGCCTCCTCGCCGCCGTCAACAAAACGCACAAACACCATAGGAAAATATGGAAAAGATGACTGGCAAATCACTGGACTTGCTCGCCGAGAACATCGGGCGACTGAAGGCGCTGTTCCCGGAGGCCGTGACCGAGGGGAAGGTTGACTTCGAGGTGCTGAAGGCACTCCTGGGAGGGGAAATCGAGAGGCGGCAGACCTACTACAAGTTCACCTGGAACGGAAAGGAGGAGGCCCGCGCCTACGCACGGGTTCCATCAATGGGGACGTTGCGCCCCTGTGTCGAGGAGAGTTCTGGCAGGGACGGCACGCCTGGCGTGTTTGACAGCGACAACCTCTACATCGAGGGCGACAATCTGGAAGTCCTGAAGCTGCTCCAAGGTCCCTACCATAAGAAAGTCAAGATGATTTACATCGACCCGCCATACAACACGGGCAAGGACTTTGTCTATCCCGACAACTACCGCGACTCCCTCGCCAACTACAAGTCCCTCACGGGGCAGACCAATGCGGAAGGCGTCGCGACTCGTGCCAACCCCGAGACAAGCGGACGCTACCACACCGACTGGCTCAATATGATGTATCCCCGTCTCATTCTGGCGAGGACTCTGCTCGCCGATGACGGTGTGCTCTTTATATCGATTGACGATAGCGAACAGGATAACCTCAAAAAACTCTGCAACGAAGTTTTCGGAGAGGAGAATTTTGTGGCGCAATTAGTATGGGAACGTGCCTATGCTCCCAAGAATGATGCCAGGTTTATTTCAAATAGTCACGATTATGTAATAATGTTTGCAAAATCAATAGAACAATATGTAATTGGAAGATTGCCTCGTACAGAAGAAGCAAATGCACGTTATTCAAATCCAGATAATGATCCACGTGGTGTATGGAAAGCAAGCGATCTTTCCGTCAAAACTTACAATGCCGAGAGCGATTACCCTATTACTCTTCCTTCTGGAAGAATAGTAGAGCCTCCAACAGGTCGCTGTTGGAGGCTCTCCCAAAAAGCGTTTTTGGAGAGACTCCAAGATAATAGAATTTGGTTCGGTCCAGATGGCAATAGTACTCCAGCCATGAAACGTTTTCTTACAGAACTAAAATTTGAAGGTATGGCCCCAACTTCAATAATGTTTTATAAAGATGTTGGGCATAGTCAGGAAGGTGCGCAGGAAGTCACAAAATTGCTCAACGCTGGAGCTTTTGATGGTCCCAAACCAGCGAGACTATTATCAAGATTACTTACACTTGCGAAAACAAAGGAAGATTCCATTGTTTTGGATTTCTTCTCCGGCTCCGCCACCACAGCTCATGCGGTCATGCAGTTGAATGCCGAGGACGGTGGTCATCGGAAGTTCATCATGGTTCAATTGCCAGAGGTTTGTGAGGCGGGAACGGAAGCTGCCAAGGCTGGTTACAAGAACATCTGCGAAATTGGAAAGGAACGCATCCGTCGCGCGGGAAAGAAGATTGCGGAGGAAAATGCCACAACGGCTCCGAATCTTGACATTGGCTTCAAGGTGTTCAAACTGGACACGAGCAACTTCATCCCGTGGAATCCAGAGCCGGACAAAATAGAATTGCTCCTGCGCAATTCGGTGGAGAATATCCTGGTTGACCGCACACGCCAGGATTTGCTGTACGAGGTGCTGCTGAAGTGCAACCTGCCGCTGACGCTTCCCATCGAAGAGAGGAAGGTTGGCGAGAACACCGTCTATGTCGTGGGCGAAGGCGCATTGGCGATTTGCCTGGACACCAGGATTCCGCAGACGATCGCGGACGAGATTGTGAGGCTGCGCGACGAGTTCGCGCCCAGCGTCCCGATGCAGGTGGTCTTCCGCGACAACGGTTTTACGGACGTGGCCAAGACCAACGCCCTGCAAATCCTGAAGCAGGCGGGCTTCGAGGAGAAGTCCGTCCAGACCATTTGACAGATTTGATGGGAGGTGTGCTATGAGCAAATACACTAATCGGGAACTTGAGATTCTTGTCAGGGGGTTGCTGGATTATCCCTCGGAGCAGACCTGGTTTGAGTTCAAGTTGGGGAATGATGACCCAGAGCGCATAGGCAAGTACCTTTCGGCATTGGCCAATTGCGCCTGCGCGGCTAACCAGCCAAATGGTTACTTGGTTTGGGGTATTGAGAACGCCACCCACAAGGTGGAAGGAACCTCTTTTGAACCAGACACCGCCAGAAAAGGCAACCAGACTCTCCGCCTGTGGTTGCACAAGCAGATTCGTCCTGAACTCTCATTTGAGTTTTACAAGTGCGTCATTGAGGGCAAGAAAGTTGTCGTTCTGGAAATGGAGGCGGCTTACCGCCAGCCGATAGCCTTCAATGGCACGGCATACGGTCGAGTGGGAGAATCCCTGCAGCCCTTGTCTGAACTTCCTGAAATCGCTGCACAAATCCATCGCACGGTCGGGAAGGATTGGTCTGCTGAGATTTTGCTTGAAGCGTCGCGAAAGGATCTAGACGATGAGGCAGTCAGGGTTGCCCGTGAACGCTATTCCGACAAGCACAAGGATGCCGCATTCTTTCCAGAAATCGACGACTGGGACGACATGACTTTCCTGAACAAGGCCAAGCTGGCGATTGACGGAAAGCTCACCCGTGCCGCCATCATATTGCTTGGCAAGCCAGAGTCAACCCACTTCCTGCACGAATCAGTTGCCAAAATCACGTGGAATCTGCTGGACGCGAATGACAACAGCATTGACTACAGGCACTTCGGACCGCCATTTCTGTTAGCAGTGGACAAAGTTTATGCCAAAGTGCGCAACATCACTTTACGCACCATTCCGCCAGGCACACTTTTCCCTACGGAAATCAACCAATATGACGAATGGGTGCTTCGTGAAGCCCTCCATAACTGCATCGCCCATCAAAATTACTTGCTTTGTAGCTCCATAACGGTTTCTGAGTGTCCTGACCGCGTCATATTCGCCAATGCGGGCAACTTCCTTCCCGGAACCATTGAGAACGCTCTACAGGATAACAAACGACCGCGCTTTTACCCCAACAAACTACTCACTGAGGCCATGGCTGAACTGAAGATGATCGACACCATCGGCTCAGGTATTCGGCGAATGTTCCTGACACAGAAACGACGTTTCATGCCTTTGCCCGAATACCAGATTGAACCAGATATGGTCATGGCCACATTGTTTGGTAAAATCCTGGATGAGCGCTATACGCACCTGCTGATGCGACAGCCAGATTTGGCCCTGGATGACATCATTTTGCTGGACAAGATTCAGAAAGGCGTTGGCATTTCCAAGGAATCTGCCGACCTGTTGCGAAAGAAAGGGCTGATTGAAGGCAGGTATCCCCATATCTACCCTGCGGCAGAGATTGCCGCCAAAACGGAAAACGTGGAGGATTATCTGGAAAACAAGGCTTTCGATGACGCCTTCTATATTCAGCAGGTGCTGAATTATCTTTGCATCAAGGGGACTGCCTCACGGAATGACATCCGTAAATTGCTGAAAGACAAACTGTCATCTGCATTAACGAAGGAACAGAAGGAACGTAAAATCGGAAATCTGCTTTCCGTGGTGATGAGGAGGAAGGGTTTGATTGAACATACTGGAGGAACCATGCATGCATTGTGGAAATTGACTAAATTAGGTATGACAACCTGCCGTCACAATAATCCAAGTTGCAAGCGACAATGCGATAAGAGACCTTAAGAGACCTTAAGAGACCTTAAGAGACCTTAAGAGACCTTAAGAGACTTAAGAGACTTAAGAGACTTAAGAGATGATTAAGAGAAAAAACAAGAGATTGTAAGAACTTTTGAGGCGGAAAATAGAAATTTCAGGAGTGTTTTTGTAAGATGTTTGTAAGATGTTTGTAAGATGTTTGTAAGACTTTGTAAGAAAGGAAATCGCCCTAAGTAAGGACATTTTGAGCGTAAAACCTCTTTTTTACACCCGGTTTTGTTCAAAAGGAAATCGATCATGAGAGAATTGAAATTTGACGCCAATCTCGTCTTCCAGCAGGAGGCCATCCAGGCGATTACCGATATTTTCCTCGGGCAGAAGGTCTGCCAGAGCAACTTCAGCGTCCGTAGGACGGTTGTGGAGGAGAACCTGCACGAGGACGTGCAGGGCTACTCCAATCGCCTGGCGCTTCTGCCGGAGGAGATCCTGGAGAATGTCCACGCCATCCAGCTCAGGAACGGCCTGGCGCAGTCCCCGGAGGAGATGACGCGGACGATGAACTTCAGCATCTGGATGGAGACAGGCACGGGCAAGACCTACGTCTATCTGCGGAGCATCTTCGAGCTGAACCGGCTCTACGGATGGACGAAGTTCATCATCGTCGTGCCAAGCATTGCCATCAAGGAGGGCGTCAAGAGTTCCCTGGACCTGATGAGCAGTCACTTCAAGTCGCAGTACGGCAATGTCCCCTTCGACTATTTCATCTACGACTCCGACAAGCTGAACCAGGTGCGGAACTTCGCCGTCTCCAGCAACATCCAGATCATGATCATCAACATCGACGCCTTCCGCAAGGTTGCGGCAGACCCGTCCAAGGAGAGCAAGGCGAACATTATCCACCGCTACCACGACAAGATGCTGGGCAAGCCGATTGACTTCATCGCCTCCTGCAACCCTGTGGTCATCATCGACGAGCCGCAGAGCGTTGACAACACGGACAAGGCGAAAGAGGCCCTGGGATATCTGAATCCGCTCTGCACCTTGCGCTACTCCGCAACCCATCGGAAGAAGGACCGCTTCTGCATGATGTACAAACTGGACTCCGTGGACGCCTACGAGCAGAGGCTGGTCAAGCAGATCGTCGTCGCGGGCATTGGCGTCGAGCACAGCCACAACAAGGCGTATGTGCGGCTCGTCTCCACCGACAACCAGGGGGGCGGCGTGTCCGCCAAGGTCGAACTGGACGCGCTGGTCAAAGGGGCGGTTGTCCGCAAGACCGTCAAGGTCAAGGCGGGCGACACGCTGTTCCAGAAGTCCGGCAAGCGCAGCATCTATGACGGTTTTCAGATTGACGACATCAGCTGCAAGGAGGGTGACGAGTACATCCTTTTCCTGAACCAGGCGGAGCCGCTTCGAATCAACCAGGTGCTTGGCGGCACGGACGACGACGCCATCAAGCGGCTGCAAATCCGCAAGACCATCGAGGAACACCTGGACCGCGAACTGCAACTGCGCAGCCTTGGCATCAAGGTGCTGAGCCTCTTCTTCATCGACCGTGTTTGCAACTATCGGGAATACGACGCCGACGGAAACCCAGTCAAGGGGAAGTACGCCAGGTGGTTCGAGGAGGAGTATGCGAACCTCATCCGCAAGCCGAAATACGACACGCTGTTCCACGATGTGGACATCACGACGCTTCCTGAAAAGGTTCACGACGGCTACTTCTCCATCGACAGGAAGGGGCGCGAAGTTGACACATCTGAATCCACCCAGGCGGAGAAGGACAACGCGGAGCGCGGCTACCAGCTGATCATGAAAAACAAGACCCTGCTGCTCTCCTTCGACTCGCCCGTGAAGTTCATCTTCTCCCATTCAGCGCTGAAGGAAGGATGGGACAATCCGAATGTCTTCCAAATCTGCACACTGAACGAAATCTCCAGCGAGATGCGGCGCCGCCAGATGATCGGGCGTGGCCTTCGCATCTGCGTCAACCAGGAGGGCGAGCGTGTCCCTGGCTTCGAGGTGAACACACTGACCGTGATGGCGAATGAGTCGTTCCAGGACTTCGCCACCAACCTCCAGCACGAGATTGAGGAAGAGGAGGAAATCAAGTTCGGTCTGGTGGAGGAGCACACCTTTGCCAACATCTCCGTCATCAACGCCGATGGACAGCCGGAATACCTCGGTCTGGAGAACTCCAAGCTGATTTTCCAGGATTTGAAGGAGCGGCATTTGATTTCGGCAAATGGCATCGTTCAGAACACGCTGAAGGAGAACCTCCGCGACGGGACAATGACATATCCCCCCGAGGTCGCCAAGCACGCGAACCTGATTACGGCAGTCCTGAAGAAGCTCTGCGGCAATCTGAACATCAAGAACCGCGACAACGCCCGCCCCATCTCATTGAACAAGGAGCGTTTCCTCTCGCCTGAATTCAAGGAGCTATGGGACAAAATCAAGTACAAGACCACCTATCGCGTGGACTTCGACGCAGAGGCGCTTCTGGAGGAATGCGCCAAGCAGCTTGCAGACGAAGCCAAACTGGTCGTGACCTACCCGAAATACATCTTCGGCAGGGGAAAGGTCAATGTGACGCAGGGCGGCGTGACCATCACGGACGAGAAGAACCACACGGAGCCATTCACCTTCGATGACTTCAAGCTCCCGGATGTCATCAGCTATCTGCAAAACGAGACGAACCTGACCCGCAGGACCCTGGCCGAAATGCTGATTCGCTCCTGCAGGCTGAATGACTTCAGGAAGAATCCCCAGATGTTCATTGACGGCGCGATTGCCATCATCAAAAACGTGATGGGCAAATTCGTGGTGGACGGCATCAAGTACCAACGGCTCGGCGGAAGCGACATCTGGGCGCAGGAACTCTTCGAAAGCGAAGAACTGACGGGCTACATTGACCAGAATATGGTGGCGACGGGGCACAATGGCCTCTACGAATACACCGTCTATGACTCCGACGTCGAGCGAGAGTTCGCGAAGAAGCTGGACGCAAACGAGGATGTGAAGGTCTTCGCCAAATTGCCGGACTGGTTCAAGATTCCAACTCCATTGGGAACCTACAACCCTGACTGGGCCATCGTGGTGGAGAAGGACGGCCAGAAGCGGCTCTACTTTGTCGTGGAAACCAAAGGGACTGACCTATTCGGGGAACTGCCGCCCCCGCAGCAGGCCAAAATCAAGTGCGGCCAGGCTCACTTCGCCGCATTGGCCGACGATGGAATCCGCTTCAAGGCCCCGATTTCCCGCTATGACCGCTTCGACGATTTCGTGAACGAGGAAATGGGACGCCAGTAGAAATTGGCGTGACCCTAGTAGCCAGTGACATTTAAAAGTTACAGGCTACTAGTGTCTAATTGCGTAAATATTTGCGCTTATGCTGGTGCAAACAGGCATCTTTGCATGTCGGTGAAAATCACGGGCGAGTGCCCGTGATTTTCACCTCAATGCACATCTGGTCTGTTTTCACCGCGCATAAGCGCAAATATTTACGCAATTAAACACTAGATTTGGCACAATGCACTACGCCAGACTGGCCAGGATCATGGCCTTGATGGAGTGCATGCGGTTTTCAGCCTCATCGAAGACCTTGGAGAACGGGGCCTCGAAGA
>JAFRLP010000052.1 GCA_017431185.1 Victivallales bacterium
AAAAAAAACCACCAAAGGGGGTGCAACGATGAAAAACTAGGTTATCTTATCCAATGATTGTCGAAGAGTTCTGAAACCCCATCACCAGGGCGTCCAGCCCAATTACAAGGAGGCAAACCCATGCCAGGCTACAACAAAATCATTCTGATAGGCAATATGACCCGAGATCCGATGTCGGGCATGCTGCCGTCCAGCGGCTCTCCGACCAGTCGGTTCGGCATTGCCGTCAACCGCCGGTACCGCACCCAGCAGGGCGAAGACCGCGAGGAGACCACCTTTGTGGATTGCGACGTCATAGGCAGGGTGGCGGATGTCGTCAACCGCTACACCCACAAAGGGTCACTGATTCTGGTTGAAGGCCGCCTGAAACTCGACACCTGGAATGACAAGCAGACAGGCGAGCCACGCAGCAAACTGAAAGTGATGGTCGATAACGTCCAGTTGCTGGACCGCCGGGAGGCCGCGCCGCAGGCCGGCTATGACCAGGGAGGCTACGGTCAGCAGCCGATGCAGTCCCAATATGGCAACCAGGGAGGCTATGGCCAGGGAGGATACGGCTACGGGCAGCAGCAGCCATACCGTCCCCAGGGCGGCTATGGGCAACCGCCTCAGCAATACGGCGGGTACGGGGCACCCCAGCCGCAGTACAACGGCGGGTATGGCGCTCCGCAGCAGCCTCCGTACAATGGCGGCTTTGGAGCGCCGCAGCAGCCCCAGCCGCCGCGTCCTCAGCCGGCATACGCTGGCGGCTATGGGGCGGCGCAGCCTCAGCCTGCCCCTGCGGCGCAGCCGGCGTTCCGTCCCCAGGACAATCCGCCCGCTCCGCCGCCCTTTGAGCCGCTGCCCGACAACCCGCCAGCGGAGACGGCCTCCCCCGCTCCCTCGGCTGGCGCGGAAGCGCCGCAGTCCGCGCCCGCAGGTGATGGTGCGCCGACGGACGACCTGCCGTTCTAATCCCTCCCAACGGAGCCAACCATGGGTTTTCGGTTCAGCAAACGCATCAACATACTGCCAGGCATCGGTTTGAACTTGAGCAAATCAGGGGTTTCGCTTTCGCTGGGACCCCGCGGAGCCAAGACCACCATCAGCACCAAAGGCGTCCGGGAGACCTTGCGCATTCCCGGCACTGGCCTGAGCTGGTCGAAAACCCACAGTTTTGGCGGCAAGGGCAAGGAGAACGGCACCGCCACCGCCAAAGGCGGGAGCACGCGCCGCACGGCGACCAAGCGAAGCGAGTCCGCGCAGGAGCAGGATTACTCCATCCAGTCCGACCGTGAAAAACTGGACTTGGGCTTCTTTTCACGCCTGCTTCTCTCCGCCCCCGAAAAACAGTGCGTGGAGGGGTTGAAGGCCTATCTTCGCGGAGACCGCCTCGGCGCACTGGTCAATCTCAAGGCGGCAGCCAGCGTAATCCCCGACGCCGCCTTCACAGCCGCCTTCATCGAGCTTGACGAAGCGCCCGACGAGGCGCTTCGGCTTCTCGCCCTGGCCAAACAGCGCCCCAATGACCTCGGCAAGTTCTACGTCAAATACCAGTTGGAACTGACCATGACCATCGCCATCTGCGATGGGGTCGTCACAGGTCTCCAGCCAGAGCCCAAGGCGATTGCCCTGGCCGAAGTCGAGGCCCTTCAGAAGCAGGGGAAGTTTGCGGAGGCCAGCCAAATTCTCACTGACCTGCTTCAGCAGCGACCAGGCGACCTGCTGGCCATCGTTTCCCTGGCTGACCTGGTGCTGGATGGCGCGCCTGAGGACAAAACGTGGCTGGAAACCATCCTTCGGCACACCGCCAACATCGGGAACGACAGTCCTCTCCACACAGTGGCGCTTTATTTTCGAGCGGTGGCCCTGCATAATCTGGATTTGCCCGAACCAGCCCTGGAAACCGTCAACCTCGCGCTCAAGAGCGCATCAGGGCGTTCCCCTGACCTCCTGCTGGACCTGCGCGCCCTCAAGGCAGGCTTGCTGGATGAACTCGGCAAAACGGCTCCAGCCCGCAAGGAGTGGGAGAAAATCTACGCCGAGAACCCGGACTATCCAGGAGTCGC
>JAFRLP010000524.1 GCA_017431185.1 Victivallales bacterium
CCATGCTCTGCTTCACCATACCAGCCCGAGGCTTTGGCTTCGGCTTCTCCGCAGTGAATCGGAGGAGGGCCGACTGGCCCGTGACCTCTTCACCCTGCGGTGCTACTACCAGGGAAGGCATCTTCCCGAATATGAAGGATACACCATCGCGGAGCAGCATGAACTCCTGCGCATCGGCTTCCGACGGTTCAAGGAGGCATTTGGGCGCACTCCAGCTGCGGCAGTGACTAGCGACGCATATCCAGAGACCGAACTTCTCTGGCTGGCGTTGGGAGTCACCGCCCTGCCGCTCAAGAATTCACGAGTCAACACGGGGGAGGTCGTGGTTTATCCGAACAAACCCTGGATCAACCAGGACATCTATGCCAGGCTCGGCGACATTCCTTCCGTCGCTGAAGCGGCTTGCCTGGTTCGGAATGTCTTCTGCGAGGCCGACGCATCCCTGGATGAGGTCCTTCGTGCGGCGAAGGCTGTCCATGGAACGCACCACGAGCCTATCGTCGTGTCGAGCCACCGCTCCAACTACGCCAGTTTCGCGCCAGGGCGGGATGCGACGAACCTGGAGCGGCTTGATGCGCTCCTCACGGCCTTCGACCGCATGGGCGCATGCTATCTGACCAGCGCAGAACTGGCATCACTCTGCCTTGCCGGATGCTCCGCCAGACGCATCGGAAACCGCGTTCTCTTTCGGCGGTGGTTCGACAACGCGCGAATCCCACTCTTCGCGGAAGGCCTGCCCGTCGGTGTACACTGGCTGTCGGCGGACAAGGCTTCTCCTCCCGACAGAGATTTTGCTCTGGAATAGACAATCCCCCTGATGCACATCTTTGGACATTGCCGCTCCCTCAACAAACCAATAGAGGAAAAAAACATGAGAAAAGCAAGTTGGAATCCGTTTACTTTGATTGAATTACTAGTCGTAATAGCCATTATAAGCATCCTTGCGGCGATGCTTCTGCCCGCCCTGTCGAAGGCGCGGGAGAAGGCGCGCACCACCATCTGCGCCTCCCAGATGAAGAGCCTGGGGCTTGCGATGCACCTCTATGCGGACGAGTCCTTCGGGAAATCCTGGAGACTTGAAAAGTAGGAAAAAGAGCAACGGCTAAAGATAAGGAGAAGACAGTGATGACAAGAACCATGCTCTGCGCCTTTGCCTTGATTGGACTCCGGGCGTTGGCTGGCGATGCCCTGCTTTGGGAGCGCACCTGGCCGCCTGAAGCCCCAGCGGAGCTCAAGTCCTACTACCTGAACTGCGGCACAGTGCCCCTTGTGGCCTTCGGTCTGCCTGGTCACCTGAAAATTCACCTGGAGGTGGCGGGCACGGCACGCGCCAATGTGCGCATCCGCATCACCCCGCAGCTCGGAGAACCCTTCGCAGTCACTGCTCTCCGCGGATGCCAGGCCACCCCCGATGGAGTTGCCTTCGATGGCATCGCGCCCATCGAAATCGACCCGGACCTCCACAAGCGCGTGGATATCTACGCCTACAACATTGACCATGAGGAGGGAAAGACGCTTCTGCTCAAGGCAGTCCAGGCGTCAAAGGCACCGCCGGCGAGACTGGATGAGCAGGGCGACGTGCGCCCGACCTTCTCCGAGTTCGACTATGACCCGGGATTCTTTCCCCTTGGATGCTACCTCTATTTCTATGACAGGGCGAGACTGGCGGAATACGCCGAAGCGTATGGGACAACCGCTGACGGTTATCTGGAGACTGCCTTCGCAGACATGGCTGCCCATGGCTGCAACTGCGTCTTCACCGCCAACATTGTCGATGACCCGGAACTCTTTCGGAACGTTATCGCGAGGGCGAAGGCGCATGGACTGAAGCTCTTCTCCCAGGGGACACGTCTTCTCTATGTGCGGCCCGAGCGCGGTCGCGAATACTACGACAAGACAACCGTGCCGGCCATCTGCGAGACGCTGCCGCAGTACGCTGACCTGACAGGAGTCGCTGGATACACCTCGAAGGAGGAGGCGAAACCTGTGGACGAGGACATCCAGATGCTCCAGGACTCACGTGCTCTGGTGCGTCGGCTGCTGCCAGCATGGCCATCCTATACTCTCCACAACAATGTGAACGCCATGCGCATGGACGACGGTCCCGTGCTGCCGGACTGGTACGGATTCGACCGCTACCGCTTTCGCGTCGTCTTGGACGCGAAGTCGAACTACGTCATCTCGACTCCTAGTGACGTGGTGCGGCTTCTTGTGCGGGAAATCGGCGAGATGTACGACCTGGCGGCTGCGCGGCGGCGTCCCCTCATCTATGTGGGGCAGGGCTACAAGGCGCGCTTCCGCACAAAGAACGCGGCCTATTCGGCGGCGACCGGTTTCCGCGAAATGCCTGACGGCACAAGGGTGGGGTGGTTTCGCTATCTTCCGCAGAATGGAATCAGCCTCCAGTTTTACCTTGCGCTTTCCCAGGGGTGCCGCGGCTTCCTCCTCTACCACTACCAGACCTTGCCGTTGAAGGAGGCGGAGGTTCCTGAACGCAGGTACGAGCAGTGCCTGGTTAGTCCGAATGGGGAGGCAAGTCGGTTCTGGGACGAGGCCGGCGAATGTTTTCGCGAGGCACAGCCCTATCTCCCGCTTTTCCGAAAATGGTGCAGGGAGGGCGTCTCCGCCGCTGCGGCGAAAGAACCGGATTTCATCGTATCCACCTTCATCCTGCCGAACTGTCCTGGCAGGTTTGTCCTGGCTGTGAACACGAGAATCGCTACATGGGACAAGACCAACCCCATCCGCACGACTGCGGAGACGGAACTTCACTACACACCCGAGGAACTCGCAGGCTTCCAGTGGGCCGCGTCAAGAAGCGCGCGACTTTTCCTGAAAGAAACTGGTGAATTGCGAGACGTACTCACAGGAGAAGTGGTCGCGTCCGCCGAAATCACCATTCCGCCCGGCAAGGCGCGTGTCCTTTTCCAGGGCTCGGCGGACGAATGGGCGAAGTGTCGCCAGGCATTGTCTCTTCAGAAGCCGTAAATGTAGGGTTTTTTGTATCTATTCAGCCCCCAGGTCAATTCAATCCGCGAATGCCTGGGGTCTGAACAGATACACGGCTATTAAGGCCAGATTTCGATGAACCGACGCTCCTTCTGTGCGGCGTCGGGGCCGTTGTCGGCGTTGCCGATGACCCCGTCGGCCGTCAGGTTGGCGGTCACAGTCCTGGCGGAACCCGCGCCAAGCGTCCGCAGGGAGGTGACGATGTTCTGCTTGATGACTCCGACCATGCACTGCATCATCGACATTGGGCGGTGGGCATCGGCCTCGTCCAGTTTTGCCTTGAGGTTTTCAAGTTTTTCGCGAACATCGTCCGTAAGGTCGCCTTCGAGTTTTGCGTTGAGATAGGCGAGGGCCGCCTCTTTTTTCTGTGCGAATGCCTGTGCTGGCGGCACGTTGTTGCCGATTTCGGGAACCTCGGCGCCGTCTGCCTTGGCGGTGGCGAGAATCACGTCCAGACGGGCCATTTCCGCATTTGTCATCGTGCGCAGCATGGATTCCATCGCGATGGTCAGACGCTCCTGGCTGGACTGGAATCCGCTGATTGTCGGCGGAACCTCGATGGAGTATTTTGCCTGAAGGAGTTTGAACACGGCGGTCATGCGCTTGCCGGCGTCGTTTCCGGTGCCGTTGGCCAGGATGTCGTGGACGATCCTCTCGACTGCCTGGCGGTTTTGGGCGAGTTTGGCCTTTCCCGCGTCGGAGAGGAGGGCCTCGAATCCCTTGAGGAACAGGTCAGGCGCATTGCCCGCAGCGCCGGCGATGACTCGGATGACGTTCTTCTGTTCTTCGGAATTGAGTTTGGTCGCGTTGCCGAAGTCAATCATGGTCACCCCGTTGGGGACACCATGCGCGATGTCTTCGGTGGTCGGAACCATGATGTTGCCGGCATGGAGGTCGCCGTGGTAGAATCCTGTCTTGGTGAACAGGCCCTCTCGAATCCAGATGGTCGTGAGGTTGGAGAGGGCCTCGTGCTTTGCGAGGGTGTCCTCGTAGATGGCTGTGAGTTTTTCCGTGCCGTCAAGCATGTCCACGAGGGCGTCGTCCTTGCCGCGGCTGGCAATGCCGCTGATGGCGTTGGCCTTGTGGGTGGCGATGGATTCGCTCGTGTCGTTGAGGAATTTGTCCATCGGCACGCCAGGTGCGCGTTCAAGCACCATCAGCCCCTTGGTCGGCTCCGTGCCTGGAATTCCACTGAGTCGCATGGAGGAGACGTTGGTGAACGTCTTGTTCACCTTGTGCGTGCCCGCGTCATAGACGTCAAGGCCGACCTTGACGTTATTCGCCTCAATCGTGAGGTCAAGTTCCTTCATGATTCCCGCCAGTTTTCCCTCGAAGGTCAGGGACATCCCCTTGATTCCCTTGGCGACTTCGCGGAATACCTCCGCCTCACGCAGGGCGCGCAACTGCGCATCGGGGCGCATCATCTTGATGACGCACTCTCGTGGCTCCGCCTCGCCCTGCAGCTTGATGGAGCAGAGGAAAGTCTGTGCGACCGAGGCCGCGCCCAGCGCCTTCTTGATGGAAATGGACTCGATTGTGCCATTGGACCGAGCGATGATGTCCGCCAATTGCGCCTTGACGGCCTTTTCGGGAATCGGGGCGAGTTTGGAGCGCATGTCATCGATGGCGATGCGGAAATTCGAGTCGGTGAACACCTCCGGGTCCAATCCCTGCATCATCTTCTGGAGAAGGGGACCGGCGCCCTTGAGCAGTTCGCCGAAACGGAGTCCGTCGGCGGCTCCTGCCACGGTGTGGCGGACAAGGCGCGCCATCATGTTGCGCTGGTCAACGCTGCTCATCTTTTCGAAATAGACGTTGAGCGTTTCCTTCAGGAGTTTCATCTGCGGGTCGCTTGCACGGTCATTGATGATTGTGTCAAGGGATGAAGCGGTGTCCAGTGCGTCGGGGTTCTCCTGCGGAAAAACGTTGGCGATCATCGACTTCACCTGCTTCTGCACGCTTTCCTTCATCGCTTCCTCGATGCTCTTGTTCAGTTCGAGTTCCACCTGCGCGAAGAAATTCGCCTTGCCGTGGCGGCGGTAGTCATAGACCTTGTTCTTCTCCTGAAGTTCCTCCGTCGCCTCCAGAATGTCGAACTCCGAGGCGCGGTTCTTGGACATCTCACTGTTCAAGGTGAATTCATCCTCCTCGGATGGTCCAATCCCCGCCTCGTTGAACTGACTCTTCTGCGAGAGGTCGTCGATTTCGTTCAGCCTGTTCTTGTTGTCGTTTTGCCGCGCTTTGGCGACTTCGGCGTCAAAATCCTCGACCAGACGGGTCAGATACTGGTCAGGGGTCATTTCGCGCCCGACGCTTTTGATCTTTTTCGCCTGGTTGTCAAGAAGCGTGTCCAGGAGTTTGGTGACCGCTTTCTGCATTGACGGGTCAAGGCTGGCCAAGGCCGTGGGCACGGCGTTCTTGTTCGCCGCGCGTTCCGTCATCAGGGCGGCTATCGTGTCATGATGCTTGACGAACACATCCCGCAGACGCTGACCATCCAGGTAGCCAGACTTGCCGATGTCCTTGTCGTAGTCGGCGAAGTCCTCCGTGAGAATCAGGTCTGCCGCGAAATCGTGAATCCCCTGCTGCTTTGCCGTGGGACGCCCCTCGCCCTCAACGGGCTGCTTCACGGTCTCGGGCAGGTGAATCCTGGCCTCCAGGTCACCCGCCTCCTCCAGTTTGTTGTAGAGCGAAAGCATGTCCTCGCCGATGAGATGGCGCTGGGAGACGATTTTGTCGTAATGCGCGTCAAGCGCCGGCCCGCTCGTGATGTTCTCCTTGATGGCCTGGATGGCCAGCTGCTTGGCGAGGTCGCGGTCAAGATAGGCCAGGCGCTCCTCCGACATCCCGTAGCGGAGGGAGAGGATGCTGCGGCTCAGTTCCATCTGGCGGTTCTTGATGCTCTCGCGCCGCGGCACGCCAACGGAGTCCGCACCGTTGACCGTCTTTTCCAGTTCCAGCCTCTTGTCGTAGCGGGTGAGCATTTTCTCGACCGTGGCGCCGCCGAAGATTTCCGTGTCGCGGACAATGTCCTTCTCAAGCCGGTAGAGGGCGTCCTCTATGTTCGGCAGGAGCACGATGGCGTCCTTGCCCTTGCCGTCGCCGTCCTTGATGCGCACTTTTGCGCTTTGGCCGCCGACCAGGCCGATGTCAACCTGCACGCCGCCCATTGTCGTGCGGATGAACTGCCCGCTCGGAAAGTCCGGGTCGTTGTTCTTTGACACGAGTTTGCAGTTTGAGCCTCTGAGGAATTTGTCTTCCGCCTGGGTGGTGGGGTTGATGTCCGGCGCGGTCTTGAGGTAGTCTTTATCGAAGTTGAGCATGTTTCCGCCCGCGCCCTTCTGCTGCACATCCTTCTGGCACGCTGTGGAAAGGTAGCTCAATGCGCAGTGTACATTGTCCACGCCCTCCTTTAGGGCGGCTTTGGTCGCCCGCTGGTTCTTGGCGCTGACGCCGTGGCAGATGTTGTAGATGCCCAGCGTGAGGATGCCGAGGAAGAATTTCTTGACCGTGCTCACATGGAGATGGCCGCCTTTGACCTCCGAAAGCCGTGTCGAGAGGACTCCGGCGTCCCCCTTCTTGAGTTTCTCCACGTTTTTGTCCGGGAGGCCGGACATCCCCTTGAAGAGGTTTTTCTCGAATTTGCCCCAGTTGCCGATGGTCGTTCCGCTCATTTTGGGTTCCTGAAATGTTGGATGGTTATGCCGTCAGATTCAATGGAGAACCGCTGTCCCCTTATTATACACCCTTTTGAGTGTTTTTGCATTTCACCGCCCGCTTTTTTTCGGAGGCGGGAAATGACGCGTTCTGTGTCAGTCACACTGATTACACGGTATTTGCCGAAAAGTTACATTTTAAACAGGACCTTTGCGTTTTTTGCGAGAAGAATGCGAGAGGAATGACGATTTTGGGTTTGTGAATCCTCAAATGTCCTATATATTATAGTGTTTTTGGGTCGATTGAATCTGTAAAGCATCGGTCATAAGCAATGAGTTCTGACGAAAGTCTATGGAAAGCAGAAGACGTTGGAAAATATCTGAACGTCAGCAAAGATACTATCTATCGTTGGATAGAATCCAAGCAGATGCCAGCTGTCCGGACCGGTGCGGAAAGAAATGGCTGTTTCGGAAAGAATCTATCGACCTTTGGCTAAAAGAGCTTGAGCGACAGCAAAAGGAACTATTGATGCGAAGGAAAGTCAATAATGCTGAAACTTGAGGACATCAAACGCGGTTCCCAGATTGCCGGGCTTGTCCCGAATGCAATCGCCACCATCAGTGTTGCGGAGATGGTGGGTGAAAACGCTGTGTCCGTCATCTACAAGCTTTCTGACGGCAGTATTAAGGAACGAATGGTTTATCGGGAGGACGAGCCTTCCCTCTCATTGGCCAAGGCAGGACTTGCATGGTCTTTCGATTCGCCCGGCAGAGATTTCAAATTAGTACTGGAAGCCTTGCGCATCCAAATGGGATTTGCCTTTGATCCCATGATGGCGGTTCATACATCGAATATCGAGCCGCTGCCGCACCAGTTGTCGGCAGTTTACGAGGCAATGCTTCCAAAACAGCCATTGCGTTTTGTCCTGGCGGATGACCCTGGTGCCGGCAAGACCATCATGGCTGGGCTTCTTATCAAGGAACTGCTGATGCGAGCTGATGCCCAGCGGGTGCTGATTGTCGCCCCTGGTTCCCTTACAGAACAGTGGCAGGACGAAATGCGGGAGAAGTTCACCATCGAATTCAAGCTTTTCAGCCGTGAGATGCAGGAGAATTCTGCCACAGGAAACTATTTTCTGGATGAAAATCTGCTTATTGCGCGATTGGACCAGTTGGCACGTTCAGAAGAGCTCCAGCAGAAATTGGAAGCCACCCAATGGGACCTTATTATCGTGGATGAAGCCCACAAGCTTTCCGCGCACTATTTCGGCAACAAGGCGGAAAAGACGCAGCGCTACAAATTGGGAGAGCTTTTGGGCAGCAGGACACGTCATCTATTGCTGATGACAGCAACTCCCCATAATGGCAAGGACGCGGACTTCCAGCTCTGGCTGGCACTTCTGGATTCGGACCGCTTCTATGGGGATGGCAGGGACAGCACGAAACTCGATGTCTCTGATATCATGCGCCGCATGGTCAAAGAGGAATTGCTGAAATTTGACGGCACTCGTCTCTTTCCAGAACGCTTGGCCTACACATTGAACTATAAGCTTTCGGATGCTGAAGCACAGCTTTATGCCCATGTCACCCAATATGTCTGCGAAGAGATGAATCGGGCTGATAATCTTGACGGACAGCGAAAGCACCAGGTCGGCTTTGCCTTGACCATGCTGCAACGTCGTCTAGCATCCAGTCCCGAGGCCATCCATCAATCTTTGCATCGCAGAAAAGAGCGTCTGGAAAAGCAATTGCGTGAGATGAGACTGGTTGCCAGAGGACAACGGCTGGATGAGGAAAAATCATCAGATGGTCCCCTGGACAGCGTGTATCAGGAGAGAAAACTGGATTTGCCTTCCAATTTGGACGATTTAGAAGACGAATTGAGTTCAGAGGAATACGAGGAAGTTGTGGACAAGGTCATCGACCGTTCCACGGCTGCCGAGACTGCCGTCGAATTGGAGAAGGAGATTCAAAGCCTGGCTGCCCTGGAGTTGGAGGCAGAACGCATTGTCTCTTCTGGCATCGACTGCAAGTGGCAGAAACTCTCGGAAGTGCTGCAGAGCTGTCCTGAGATGCACAATGACAACGGCACGATGCGGAAGCTAATCATCTTCACAGAGCATCGTGACACGTTGAACTACCTTGCTGGCAAAATCGCAGGATTGCTAGGCAGCCAGGAGGCCATCCGCACGATTCATGGCGGAACCAATCGAGACACCCGCAAGAAAATCCAGGAGGATTTCTGCAACAATCCCGATGTGGTGGTGCTCATTGCCACAGATGCAGCCGGCGAAGGCGTCAACTTGCAGAAATCCAATTTGATGATCAACTATGACCTGCCGTGGAATCCCAACCGACTGGAACAGCGCTTCGGGCGTATCCACCGTATTGGTCAGACGGAGACATGCCATCTGTGGAACATGGTGGCCTCGGAAACGCGCGAAGGCGATGTCTTCATGACGCTTTTCACCAAGCTGGAGCACGAGCGCAAGGCATTGGGTGGACGTGTATTCGACATTCTCGGAGATGTGTTCGAGGGGACTGAACTGAAAGATTTGATAGTTGAGGCAATCCGCCGTGGCAAGACACCAGAAGCGAAGAACTGGATGACCGAAAAGGTCGCTTCTGCGTTGGATACGGAGCGCCTGAAGGAAATCATCAAGCGGAACACCCTCGTCGAACAGACCATGACGCCAGACATGCTCTACGCCATCAAGGAGGAGATGGATTTGGCGGAGGCCAGAAAGCTGCAGCCATGCTTTGTACGCGCCTTTTTCAAGGCGGCATTTGAGGCCGCAGGCGGCGAATGCCGCCCCAAAGGGAATGGACGCTTCGAAATCCCGAATGTTCCCTTGAATATCCGTGAAAACGGTCGCGTTACGGCTGTGAACAGAACGCCAATCGCTAGAAAATATGGTCGCATCTGCTTTGACAAATCCCAGATTCGGCCCTCACCAGAGGCTCAGGAAGCGACCTTTATCCATCCAGGGCATCCCTTGATGGCCTCGCTGTTGGATTATACGCTGGTCAGCAAACGCCAGTTGTTGAAGCCAGGCACAGTCATGGTTGACCCCACGGATGAAGGCGTCACGCCTTCCCTGCTGTTCATGATTGACCATAGTGTCTGCGAAGGAGAGAATGAAAAGCAGATTTCGCGCAGAATGCAGTTCGTACGCCTCATGCCGGATGGCACGGCACACAATGCAGGATGGGCGCCACATTTGGATTTGACCGAACCGTCTGCCAAAGCGTTGGAACTGGCAAACTCCATTCGTACGCAGTCCTGGCTCAATGCCAATCTGGAACAGGTCGCCATCCAATACGCATCCGCAAATATGGCAAAAACGCATTTTGATGAGGTGAGCCGGCGACGCATCGCGCAAGTGGATAAGATTCACGAAGCCGTTCGTTCACGTCTTGTTGCAGGCATTACCTACTGGTCCAATCGAACGGTGCAGCTTCAACAGGATGTTGCGGCGGGAAAGCAGCCGCGTGTCCAGCCAATCAATGCAAGGCAGACTGCCGAGATGCTGACGGCTCGTTTGCATGCACGCGAACAGGAACTGGAGCAAATGCGCCACATCATCTCCAAGACGCCAGTCATTCTGGGCGGCATCCTGGTCATCCCGCAAGGCATGCTCAACCAGGCGACAGGCATGGGGCCCTTCTGCGCCGATGCACAGGCACGCAGCCACATCGAGCAGGTGGCCATGAATGCCGTCATGGAGAAGGAACGCTCCTTCGGGCATACAGTGGAAGACCGTTCTGCTGATAAATGCGGATGGGATGTCACCGCTCACATTCCTGTAAAGCCAGGAGAGCCGTTGAGGGAGGATAGGCACATCGAAGTCAAGGGACGCGCCAAGGGCGCCGACACCGTTACCGTCACCCGCAATGAAATCTGCTCCGCCATCAACCAGAAGGACAAGTTCATCCTGGCCATTGTCCTGGTGGATGGTGATTCCTACGAGGGACCATATTACATAAAAAATCCCTTCGACAAGGAACCGGACTTGGACGACGTCAGCATCAACAAGGATTTGGCAAAATTGCTTCAAAAGGCCGTTAGACCGGAGGAGACGCTATGAAAAAGATTACAGATGATGATATATTGCGGCTGATAGCCAATCCCGAGACTGACAAGGTCGAGTTCAAGGAGGCAAAAAGTGCAGTACCCCGTTCCTTTTGGGAGAGTTATTCCGCATTTGCCAACACGGATGGCGGGAGCATTCTGCTTGGCGTGAAAGAGGATGATAATGGCAAGTACCATGTCCAGGGCGTGAGAAACGCCGAAAAGTTGATGCAGGAGATATGGAATAACGCCAACAACCGCCAGAAAATCAGCGCCAACATCCTTTTCAACCGCTGCGTCTATGCCGTTGATTGCGGTGGCAAGAGTGTCGTTGTCGTGGATGTGCCCAGGGCATTGCGGGAGGACAAGCCTGTACATGTGGGAGCCAATCCAATGACGGGTTCATACAGACGCAATGGCGAAGGCGACTATCGTTGCAGCGAGGAGGCTGTGGAGGCGATGATCCGAGATAAGTGCCGTGTGACTGCCGACCATCGTCTTGTAGAGACATTGACAATTGCCGACTTAAACCAGGAAACTCTGCAAAGATACCGCAATCTATTTCGGCAATGCCGTCCCGATGACTTGACGGTCAATGCCGACAATGAGGAGTTTCTGGTGCGCCACAATGCTGCGAAACGGGATGAAAAAGGCGTTGTACGTCCAACGCTGGCCGCTGTTCTGATGTTTGGCGATTTCCATACCATTCAGAATGAATGCCCGCACTATTTCGTCGATTATCGTGAGAAATTGGATGACAACCCACGCTACAGCGACCGTGTCTCCCCTCTCACAGTCAATTTCAGTGGCAATCTCTTCGACTTCTACTTCCGTGTAGTGAGTCGTCTGCTTTCAGATGTTAAGATGCCTTTCAAGTTGGATGAAAGGTTATTACGAGTGGATGACACCCCTGTCCACAAGGCACTTCGGGAGTGCCTCGCCAACACACTCATTCATGCTGACTACACAGGACGTCAGGGAGTTGTCATTGAAAAACGATTTCGTCATGTGACATTTGCAAATCCAGGCGCTTTTCGCATCCCACTAGACGTTGCCATCGCTGGTGGCACCAGCGATGCCAGAAACGATGTGCTCTTCACTCTCTTTGCATTAGTGGAAATTGGCGAGAAGCTGGGCACGGGGCTTGTCCAGCTCTTTGCTCTCTGGGAGCAGAACGGCTGGCCGCGTCCTGAGCTCAAGGAACAGTTCGCCCCTGAACGCACCTTCCTTACGCTGGACTATAACGCCCCAGAGGAAAACACTCCCCAGAAAACGGATGGCACTCCCCAGAAAACGGATGGCACTCCCCAGAAAACGGATGGCACTCCCCAGAAAACGGATGGCACTCCCCAGAAAACGGATGTCACTCCCCAGAAAACGGATGGCACTCCCCAGAAAACATCTCAAAAGATAGTGTCTTTGATGTCTGAAAAACCTCAAATAACTAGACGTGAATTGGCATTTCTCCTTTCCATCAGTGAAGATGCCGTAAAACAACACATAGCAAATCTGATAGAAAAACAATTAATCTGCCGCGTCGGTCCCGACAAGGGTGGGCATTGGGAAGTTTTGGAAGGAAAACAGGAGTAATCCTAATATGAAAATCAAGAATCTGCATTTGAAGAATTTCCGTTGCTTTGAGGACTTTGAAATAGAGTTCAATACAGGCGATCAGGATCATGGCGGCTTGACGGTGCTGGTCGCGAAGAATGGCGAAGGTAAAACGGCCATTCTTGATGCCATCAATGTCGCCTGGGGACCGTTCTTTAAGAATATTCCCAATACCAAGGCCGCCTCATTCAGTGTTGACGATGCGCATAAATCAAATGATGATGTTTTAATGGGATTGCCAATGTTGGAGGCAAGAATTGAGAATCCACCAAGCTTTTTGGTTAAGTTCCCTCGCTACGATGAGTTCTGCCTAACACGAGAATTGGTAGAAAATAGAAGAGGTTTTTCTACTACAAACACAACAGAAACTAAGACAGATGATAACTGGCATTTGAATAATTACGCGACATATCTCTTGAAGAACCAAAATCCAAGTGAACCTTGGCCTTTGTTTGCCTATTATGGTGATGACAGATTGTTTTCAAGCATAAAACTTGAGTCATCTGCTGAAATGGTGAAATTGATTGATAATCCTGAATATGGGTATGAGGGGGCAATTACCCCCAAAAAGGGTTATTATGCAGAGTTTTGCAGTTGGTTTGCGAAATTGGAGTTTTGTCTGAGGGATGAAAAGATTAATCGCGATGAGGGAGTGCCTAAATTGGATGATGATACCTATGTAAAATATCAGAAATTTGATGTGCTCATAAAAAAGGCGATAGAGGACGCTTTACAGCCGACGGAATGGACTAATATAGGTTATATGAATAATACAAAGGAAATTGTCGTATGGGGGAAGATGCACAGAGAGAAAATATCAATATCAAGATTAAGTGCTGGAAGTAGAATGACAATTGGAATGGTTGGTGATCTTGCCTATCGATGCTGCAGGTTAAATTCCAAGAAAAACATGGGAGCTCTTATTGCAACCCCTGGCATTGTGCTTATTGATGAGATTGAGTTGCATCTGCATCCATCGTGGCAACAGCAGATTCTTCCTACGCTCCAGAAAATCTTCCCCAAAATCCAGTTCATCGTCACCACTCATAGCCCACAGGTTGTGTCTTCTGTGCCGAAAGAGTGCGTGAGGATCATCAGTGAGGGGCAAGTTGCTTCTTTTGACATTCAAACTCAGGGCGTAGAGGTCGGTGATATTCTGGAAGGAATTTTTGGCACATACCCGACGCCGTTCAATCTAAAAATAGTCCAAAAATTGAATCAATTAGATGCTATGGTTTCAGAAGGCTCATATGATACAGAAGGTTGGCAGAAACTCTATCAAGAATTAGAAGGTTACTATGGGAAAGGATATGGGCCTTTAGCGGGAATAGTTGAACATAAAAACTTTCTGAAACGTTTGAAAAAGGAGAGGGGAAATGCATAAGTTAATTCGCACAGAAGAACCTGTTGAGTTGACTGAGGCAAGAGAAGCTCAAGCAACACATAGTTTGGATTGGGAAGGTTTTTCCCACTTAAACAATGGTCAGAACAAACATATTGTCCAAGATGCATTGTTGTTGATGCAGAATTTCAGATGTGCATATTGCGAATGTGCCTTGAATGAGCATGAAGGACATATAGAGCATTTTAGACGCAAAAATCCAAGTATTCATCCAGAACTGACATTTGTTTGGTCCAATTTATTCTATTCGTGTCAGATTCCTGGCAATAAAACAAGTCATATTCGTTGTGGAATATCCAAAGATGAACAATATATGCCCGGATTCAACTATGGCTTATTAATTGATCCATGCGTGGATAATCCAGAGGATTTTCTTGTATTTACAAAAAAAGGATATGTTTATCCCAAAACGAATTTGAGTGACACGGATAGATTACGTGCTGAAACAACAATCAAAATGTTTAATTTGAATGAGCATGATGAAGGGAACGAGCATAATCTTGTTGTTTCCAGAAAGAATGCAATTAAGAAATACAAATGGTTGAAAGATATAATTGATAAAAATAAAATTCCAATTGCTGAAATTGATCAATATCTTGACTCAATTAAAAATTCCGAACCATTTGTCACTGCAATTTTCCATTACTTTGGAAGAAGGGTTGTAGAATGAGTTCCATCAAATCTCCCAAAAAGCTCATCGAAGTGGCATTGCCGCTGGATGATATCAATAAAGAGGCCGCGCGGGAGAAGTCCATTCGGCATGGGCATCCCTCCACGCTGCATTTGTGGTGGGCGCGTCGCCCCTTGGCGGCGGCGCGGGCGGTGATTTTCGCCCAGATGGTCAATGACCCGGGCGGGGAGCGTGGCTGGTCAAAGGGGCTGACCAAGGAACAGGCCGCCGCCAAGCGCGAGGTGCTTTTTGACATCATCCGCGATTTGGTCAAATGGGAGAACACCACCAACGAGGAGGTGCTGGAACGGGCGCGTGCGGCCATCCGCCAGAGCTGGCGGGAGACGTGCGAACTGAACAAGGGGAAGCCAGGCTTTGACCCGGACAAGTTGCCAGCCTTCCATGACCCCTTCGCTGGCGGCGGAGCCATTCCCCTGGAGGCGCAGCGTCTGGGGCTGGAGAGCTATGCCTCCGATTTGAATCCCGTCGCCGTGATGATTAACAAGGCGATGATTGAAATTCCGCCGCGTTTTGCTGGCAGCAAGCCGATTGGGCCGATTCCTTCCACCGAGCCGAAGGAGCATGTCAACTTCTTGGAGGAATGGAAAGGTGCGCAGGGACTGGCCGAAGACGTTCGCCGCTATGGCCATTGGATGCGGGAGGAGGCGAAGAAGCGTATAGGGCATCTCTATCCAGAAGTGGAAATCACACCAGAGATGGTGAAGGAACGCCCGGACCTGGCTGGGCTGCAAGGCAAAAAGCTCACGGTCATCGCCTGGCTCTGGGCACGCACCGTCAAATCCCCGAATCCGGAGTTCTCCGATGTGGATGTGCCTCTTGTCTCCACATTCGTCCTCTCCAAGAAGGCTGGCCATGAGGCATACGTCCAGCCTGTCATCGAAGGCAAATCCTACCGCTTCGAAGTCATAGTCGGCAAGCCACCGAAGGACGCGGAGAATGGCACGAAGGCCAAGGGCACGAACTTTTACTGCCTGTTCAGTAATACGCCGATTACGCAGGAGTACCTGCGCGAAAAAGGCGAAAAAGGCGAAATCGGGTCGCGCCTGATGGCCATTGTCTGCGATGGCCCCAAGGGGCGCATCTATCTCTCGCCATCCGAGGAACACGAGGCAATAGCCAACTCTGCTCCTGCTTCATGGCAACCGCAAGGCGAGGTGCCGCCACGGCTGACCGGCGGTACATGCCGCTTCTACGGCTATGACCAATGGTACAAGTTATTCACAAAACGACAATTGCTTGCCCTTAACACTTTTTCCGATTTGGTACAAGATGTACGCGCAAAAGCCATTGCCGACGCGAAGACAGCCGGTCTGGCCGACGACGGCGTGCGGCTACGTGACGGCGGCAAGGGCGCGACCGCATACGGGGATGCGCTTGCTGTGTATCTCGCATTTGTGGTGGATAAATGCAGCGACTATTGGTCAAATACTTGTACTTGGCATACTTCACGAGCCCAAATGGGGCATACATTTGGACGCCAAGCCCTTCCAATGTCATGGGACTGGGCTGAATGTAATGGCTTCAGTAACTCTACTGGTAATTGGATAGCTATGGTTGATTGGGTGACTAAAGCGGTTGGGAAAATCGCAACAACTAACAACGGGATAGCCTTACAAGGCACTGCTCAAAATCAGGTCATTTCTGCTCAAAAATTCATATCAACAGATCCGCCGTATTATGACAACATCGCCTACGCGGACTTCTCGGACTTTTTCTATGTGTGGTTGCGGCGAAATCTGCGGGAAATCTATCCGGATTTGTTTGCCACGATGGCGACCCCGAAGACGGACGAGCTGGTGGCGATTGCCAAACGCCATGGTGGCAAGGAAGCGGCAGCGAAGTACTTCCTTGACGGCATGACGGAGGCAATGCACAATTTGGCGATGCAGTCAAACCCTGCTTTCCCTGTAACCATTTACTACGCCTTCAAGGCCTCGGACACGGATGACAGCGGCACCTCGAATACCGGCTGGGAGACCTTCCTTTCTGCACTTATCCATGCAGGCTTTGCAATTACAGGCACTTGGCCAATGAGTACAGAAATGACCGCTAGGCGAGTGGCAGTAGACACAAATGCCTTAGCCTCCAGCATCGTCCTAGTCTGCCGCAAGCGTCCAGAAGACGCAATGGAGACAGACCGTCGTGATTTCCTGAATGAACTGCGTGAGGCGATGCCGAATGCCTTGCGGGACATGATGGGGAAGGACGGGGTAAGTTCCCCGATTGCGCCTGTGGATTTGGCGCAGGCGGCCATCGGACCTGGCATGGAGATTTTCTCCAAGTACAAGTCCGTCTTGAACGCGGATGGTTCGTCGATGAGCGTCCACGAGGCGATGATTGAAATCAACAAGCAGATTACGGACTACCTGAATCCAGAGGGCACTGGCTTTGACGCGGAAACATTGTTCTGCAACGACTGGTTCCAGGAGAACGGCTGGGGCGAGAACGCCTACGGCCTGGCGGACGTGCTGGCACGCGCCAAGGGGACGAGCGTGGAGCGGGTGAAGCTCTCTGGCGTCATTTCGGCGGAAGGCGGCAAAGTCCAGCTTCTGAACTGGAATGACTATCCAACAGAGTACGACCCCAGCAAGGACAAGCATCGCCCCACATGGGAGGCCCTCCACCACTTGGTACGCGTCCTGAATACCTCTGGTGAAAATGCGGCAGGCGAGCTGCTTGCCAAGATGCCTGAGGCCAGCGAAGACATCCGCCAGCTGGCGTACTTCCTCTACACGATGTGCGAGCGCAAGGGAAATGCGGAGGATGCCCGTTACTACAATGAACTGATGACCAGCTGGCACGCCATCGTCGCCGCCAGCATGGATTATAGTAAGACGAAACCCGAGCAGATGGAGCTGTTCTAAGGAGGAATGATGTTCAAACAATTGAAATTAAAGGATTTCATGGTGTTCAAAAAGGCTGATTTCACCTTTGGGGAACGCCTGAATATCATGATCGGGGAAAATGGCTCTGGAAAAACACAGTTGATGAAATTACTATATGCATTGGATATGCTCAGCGTTGCCCTGCCGCTGAACGCAGACCGTGGTTGGGATGGAATGAGACCACAACTCTTCCTGGACAATTCCCAAGCATCCTTCAAGCCGTCGGAACCGGTTGGCATCCTGAAGAAGTTGTATATGGTTCATGAACTTGCCGAAATGGTCACTCTTGGTGCATCGGTGGATAAAAGAACGGGCGTCCGGCTGCTGAAGGCTGAGGCTACGATGGGGAACGAGGGGAAAGGACTGACAATCACCGTGGGCACAGACGGCGGATTGACTGTCGAAGGATATCAAGGCTCCCGCCTTTTTGTCCAGGAACGACAGTCTGCCATATTCCTGCCAGCACGTGAGTTGCTGACGATGTACAGAAATTATCTTCCGTTAAGTGCTGAGTATGAGATGCCGTATGACCTTACCTTTGACAAGGCAATCGTAAAACTTGGACTTCCCTACAAACGAGAACATTCGCCTGAATATCTCAAGATTATCGCTTCCCTTGAAGAGGCCATTCAGGGACGAATATTCCTGAAGGATGAAAAGTTCTATTATCATCCCGACAATGCGCCATTGGGATTGGATTTTGACATCAATATGGCGGCGGAAGGTTGGAGAAGACTGGGCACGTTGACGCAACTACTCAGAAATGGCAGTCTGCGGAAAGGCATGGCATTGCTATGGGATGAACCGGAGGCCAACTTGAATCCACGCCTAATCCGTTTGATTGCACAGACCATTTTGGAATTGTCCAAGTTGGATATCCAGGTTTTCATCGCCACGCAAAGCCTCTTTCTGGTCAATGAATTGGAAATACTGATTTCACAGCAGAAGATAAAAGAAGGCGTTCGTTTTTTCAATCTTCGAAAAGACAAGACGCCACAGCAGGGAGACTGTTTTTCGGCACTGAAAAATGTCTTGTTACTTGACGAGGAGATGAAGCAGTCCGACCGATATATGGATGAGGAGGTCTGACATGCCCAATTTTTTCAGAGAGAATCCTTTTCGCGAAAAGAGACTGTTGTTTGGGTTTGGTACATCACAAGGTGCGACTCGCTATGAGCAATGGCCATCACACATAGAAAAGTGGCAGAAAGAAGGCAAGACCGCTGTGGACTTCATCTATCCAGACGAGGGCAGCCGGAAGCTCTTCTTCACGGAGATCAAGGATTACGTCACGATAACCAGGAGTGGCCGTGCAGGGCAAGGCACCTACAGTATAGAACTGGCACAGATGGTTGCGCAGAAAGCAACGGATTCCATCGTGGGATTTGAGCTGGCGGTACAATCAAGTGATGACAACGAGCGTAGCTTTTACAATTCTTTCAAAGATTGCTTATATCGTGTAGTCTTTCACTGGGAGTTTAAGCGAAGTGTCAAGATAGCTCGTCGCAAAATTTATATGCGGCAGATGAAAGGCAAACTCAAGGAATTACTGCATGGTGTCTGCACTCATGTGGCTATTGAGAACATTAAGGATAACCCATCCAAATACTGGACTGTTCGAAGATTAGGGAGAAATGAGGCATGAAGCCCTGGAGACAAATCGCCAAGCCGCACAGGGATGTCCTGGAAGGCACATTGAAGCAGTCTGAATTTGCGGCGGACATCTTCCACGTGTTGCAGGGGGATGCATCTCCCGAATACATGGACGCTGAGAAGTTCTATGCGCGGACGTATATCACCGAAGGGATGCGCCTGCTGCTGATTTCCGTCGCGCAACGCTTGACTGGCAAGGCGGGCGATCCTGTCATCCAGCTTCAGACCAACTTCGGTGGCGGCAAAACCCACACGCTCCTGGCTGTCTATCATCTGG
This sequence comes from Victivallales bacterium, assembly GCA_017431185.1. The sequence continues at coordinate 19,257 of JAFRLP010000524.1, forward strand.
CGACGCATAAGGTCTCCACTGACAGGCTGGCTGGCATTCCCTCACTTCTGGACGAGGCTGGTGTCACCACTCTGCCGCAGGCAAAGGTGGCCGTCATCGACGGCAATAACCTCTCCCCGAATCAGCCAGTGGTCCGTGGCGCACTTACCATCAACACCATCTGGGGACAGCTTGCCTACCAGCTTCTGGGTGTGGAAGGATACGATATGGTGGCGGACAGCGACAAGACTGGCACTGCCCCCGGCAAGGAAGTCGTGGTGGAATTGCTGAAAAAAGCAGCGCCCTGCGTGATTCTGCTGGACGAATTGGTGGCCTTCTTCCGCCAATTGGATGATTCCAAGGATTTGACGGCAGGGAAATTCGGCAGCAACGTCTCCTTTATCCAGATTTTGACGGAGAGCGTCAAGGCCGTCCCCAATGCCATCTTGCTGGCGTCCCTTCCAGAATCGGACACCGAGGCGGCTGGCACCTTCGGACGCACGGCCTTGACGACCCTTGAGAAGTATTTTGGGCGGGTGGAAAGCGTCTGGAAGCCAGTCGCCTCTGACGAGGCATTTGAAATTGTCCGCAGACGCCTCTTTGACACCATTGGCGATGCAGCCGAGATGGAGGCGACGTGTCGGGAATTTGTGGACTTTTATCGCAAGAACAAGGACAAGCTGCCGCAGGAAGTCCAGGAAAGCAGCTATTTTGAGCGCATGAAGAAGTCTTATCCCATCCATCCGGAAGTATTCGACCGCCTGTATGAGGACTGGTCCACGCTGGACAAATTCCAGAAGACGCGCGGTGTCCTGCAATACATGGCCATTATCATCCATCGGCTTTGGAACGCCAATGACCAGGACCCGCTGATTCTGCCTGCATCCATTCCACTGGAAGACACCAATGTCCGCATCAAAAGCACCCATTATCTGCCGCAGGGATGGGACCCAATCATCGAAAAGGAAGTCGATGGCCCTTCCTCGGCTCCAGCCAGAATCGACGGCAGCGATACCCGCTTCGGCAGCATCTTCGCCGCGACCAGGGCGGCACGGACCATTTTCCTGGGCAGCGCGCCATCCACCTCGTCCCAGGGAACGCGAGGCATTTCCGTGGAGCGCATTTTGCTTGGATGCGCGGTGCCAGGACAGACGCTTTCCACCTACGAGGATGTCCTGAAACGCCTTCGTGACAAGCTGCACTATCTCTTCTCGGATGTGGACCGCTTCTGGTTTGACACACGTCCGAATCTTCGCCGTGAAATGGAGACGCGCAAGGGCAAGGTCGATGGAAATCTTGTGACCAAGACCACCAAAGAGATTGTCGCGCAGCTTTGCGGCCACGGGCATATCCTGTCAGGTGTGCACGTTTTCACACCCCACGCTGACATTCCTGACGACATAGGCGGCGGCCCTCGGATGGTGGTGATGTCGGCAGATTCGCTCAAGGCGTATGCAAAGGCCAACACCAAGCCGTCCTTTGACGCGGCAAGAGAGATTCTGGAACATCGAGGGGAGCAACCCCGCATCCATCGCAACCGACTGGTGTTCCTGGCCCCTGATATGAACATTGTCTCCAGGGCCCTGGACCAATGCCGAATCTTCCTGGCCTGGAGCGAAATTGTCGCCGACATTGAAAATGGACGATTGAATCTCGACACGTTCCAGGTGAAGCAGGCAAAGAAGGAAAAAGAAATTGCGCAGCAGATTCTGAGGCAGGAACTTCTGGAATGCTACAGATATGTTCTTGTCCCCAGGCAAAGCACCCCTCGTGAGGTAACCTTCGATGTCAGCAAAATCGGGACCAGCGGCGGTGGCAGCATCGCGACGACAGTTGAAAAACAACTGACAGAAGACCAGAATCTAATTCTGCAATGGTCGCCCGTGCATTTGAAGAACCTGCTGCAAAAGACCTACTTCAATAATGGGCAGATTGAAACTTCATTGCAGAAGGTCTGGGAAGATTGCTGCAACTACTACCAGATGCCTCGCTTGTTGAATAAGGATGTATTCCTCAGAGCAGTTTGCGATGGCGTATCTAAAGGCGACTTCTTTGGTTTTGCCCTGGGAAAAGAAGGAGATACCTATCTTGGTTTTGAATATGCCACAGAGATGGTGCAGATAGGTGTCGATTCCAATGCCTTGCTGATTGTTCGTGAAACTGCGGAAGCGTATAAAGTCGCACATGCTCCAAAGACAGAACCGACATCGCCCTCCGAACTAGGTAACCAACAACATGGACAACCAGGCTTTGGAGCATCGACAGAAACAAGAGAACAGTCAGGAATTGGCAATAATGCAACGCTCTCGCAGCCTGGTCCACAAACTCCACAGCATCGCCATTATTTCGGAACTATCGAATTAGACTCTCTGAAAGGGACCATGCAGTTCGCAAATATTATGTCTGAAATCATCAGCCATTTTACTGCTAAGACGGGTGTCAAGGTGATTTTGAAGTTGGATATCGAGGCTCATTCCGACAAAGCCTTTGACGTAACGCTAGAGAGAACTGTTAAGGAGAATGGAACCGTCTTGGGAATCAGGGGTGATGGCTTTACGGAGGAATGATGCCTTATTGCGTTTTTGCAACTTGAATGAAGGGAAGATAAACGATGAGTTTTAACAATAATGTCGTTTTGGGCTTGTGGCGGCTTGTTTTTTGCGGAAACAGGATATATTAAAGGCAGTTCTCGCGCTCAAGAGAGTGTCCTGCGGCGTGAGTGAACCAAAAAGCTGTTCTGGACTGCAAGGGCCTGCGGGCATCTGACCTGGAAGAGGCAGTGGCGAATGGGTGACCAATTCGCGTCGCATCGCTCCCCTCTGTACGTCTGAGAACGTAACCTGGGGAGTTTTTTTATGGAGACGGAGAATCGGATTGCTCTGGTCGGCATCATCGTTGAGAACGAGGAATCGGTGGAACGGCTGAACGCCGAACTTCACGGAGCCGCGAAGTTCATCGTCGGGCGCATGGGGATACCCTATCGCCAACGCGGGATTGCCATCATCAGCGTGGTGATGGATGCCCCTCAGGATGTCATTTCTGCCTTGACTGGTAAACTCGGCAACCTGGATGGCGTAAGTGTCAAGACCGTCTATTCCAAGAAGTAACCGTTTTCAGAGGTATCTGACCATGTATGACCCCAAATCTTGCGTAGCCACGGATTTCATTGATGACGCGGAAATCCTTTCCACGTTGGAATACGCGAAGGAAAACAAGCACAACCGCGAACTGATCGATTCCATTCTGGAG
>JAFRLP010000053.1 GCA_017431185.1 Victivallales bacterium
ACCTTCCCGCCAGGCGCGAGAATCACCCACTATCCCAAGGCTGGCCGTCTTGTGGTCTGCAACACCCCCGAGAACCTGAACAAGGTCGAGAAGATTCTGCAGGAACTCAACATCACTCCGCGTCAGGTGTCGATTGAGGCGAAGGTCGTGGAAATTGAACAGACCACATTGAACACCCTGGGTTTTGACTGGTCGTTCCTGGCCGGCACCACCACCTACAACTCGGCGGATGCGTCCCACTCGAACCATTATCTGACCCGCAGCAACAATGACGCCCGCCACACATCCAGCACGGGTATCGGCAAGGCCTCCTCCAGTTTCCAGTTGGGTCTGGGCAAGGAGACCACCTCTCTCACCAATGGCATCCGCTTTGCCACGGACTTTTTTGCGGACATGGTGGATGACTCGCTGTTCAATGTCTATTCCATCATCGGAAACTACGCTTTCAACACCGTCATCCATGCGCTGGAGCAGGAAGGGCAGTCGGATGTGTTGTCCGCACCGAAGGTCACCACGATTTCCGGCAACACGGCGCAGATCAAGGTTGTGACGGTTCGCTATTTCCCGCAAAGCTGGTCCGAACCTGAAATCACGACAGGCTCCGGCGACAACGCCTCTGACTCCTACACGCCTTCCACCCCGCAGGACTTCGAGGCCATGGATATCGGTGTTCTGCTGGACGTCACCCCGACGGTCTCCTCGGATGGCTACTCCATCGACATGGATGTCTGGCCGCAGGTCGTTGATTTCCTGGGCTACGACACCTCCTTCAACACTGTGCAGATCATCAATGGCAAGGAATACGAGATGAAGACAGGCATGATGCCCATCCTGTCCAAGCGTGAGGCGAGAACGAAGGTTGTGGTTTGGGATGGTGAGACGATTGTCCTCGGCGGCATGATTCAGGAGCGAATGGAAAAATATGAAGACCGTGTGCCTTTCCTGGGACGTCTGCCCTTCCTGGGCAAGCTCTTCACCTCCACTGGTGAGAAATCGGTCAAGACAAATCTGCTGATTTTCGTGAACGCTCGTCTTGTGACGCCTGCGGGCATCCCCATCCGTCCCAACGATATGCGTGGTCTGCCTGACTTCAGGCACTAGTGGCTATCTTCACGTTTCTGGCCGTCCTCGTTTGACGGCGCGGCATTTCAGGCGTGCAATGCTTTTTCGCATTGCACGTCTTTTTGTTTTAACGCGCCCGCCGTGTGCGTGACTACTTCAATCAATTATGGGAACAGCAGGAAATAGGTGGGCACGCCAGTGATATGGAAATGGGTGGCCAGTTCAGTCGCGATGGCATCCTGGGGATTGTCGGCGCGCAAGGCGACCTTTGACCATGGTTGCATCATTTTCTGGACGGACTTGTCCCGAAAGGTGGTGGCCTCCATCGCCGCGCAGGATTTGCAGGCGAGGCCAGTGAACTCCAGAAACAGCGGGGTGCGGTTTGCCCGCGAGTCCGCAATGGCCTCCTCCATGGTGGTGTGCCAGCCCTCCTTGACAATTTCCTGAGGCGGGGCGAACTGCCGCCAGGCAGTCCAGGCGTACCAGGCCGCGAACAGCAGGATTAGCGCGCCGAACATGGCGCGGATTTTTATCATCCATGCTCCAGGGCGGGGAACGCGCCCTATTCCCGCCCCCAGAATGGGCCAGGGCAATGCCATGCCAAGTCCCAGCAGGAAGGGCAAGGCCAACGCGCTGCGGAAACCTTGCGCGTAGGCGGAACTGGATAGCAGCAGAGTCCATATCAGGACTGGAGCCACGCAGGCGCCAGCCAGTATGGCGGAGAGGGCTCCCAGCAGGAAAATGCCTGTGAGACTGCCAGCCTGGGCGGTTCCGCGCCATCGGGAGAGGTCAATGTGGAAGCAATCGAACATGGCGAGGGCGAGAAGCAGAAAGATTGCGCAGACAGCAAGGTTGAACCAAGGAGAACTGTTCAGGGCGGCGAAGCGGCCGCCCGTCCGTACCGCAAAGACCCCCAGCAGACCATAGGAGAGGGCCATGCCCAGGCCATAGAGAAGACCGCGCAGGAGGCCGGACGCCGTGGAAGTTTTGCGCGCCCCGGCGCCGATGACCAGCAGGGTGATGGGAATCATCGGCAGGACGCAGGGAGTCAGATTGAGCAGTATCCCCAGAAGCAGGATGAGCATTCCCGCTGCCAGTGGCCCGTAGTGACGCAGGGTGCGGGACACGGGGTTGTCATTCGTCTGGGTGGCTTGTCCAGAGGTGGCGCGTTCTGCCCAGGCGAGAAACTCCTTGGGCGAAAGGTAGCCTGCGTTGCTTGACAGCGTCACAAAGCCATCCAGCATGGAAAGGGAGTCTGCGGCGTTTGCCGCCGTGGAGGTCTGCGCGGGGGAAGCCGTGCTTGTGGATGCGTCGGCGGCCAGGGCAAAGGAGTTTGATGCCGGAAGGTGGCAGAGACCGTCCTGGCAGCCCTGCCAGCGTAGGGTGACTGACAGGGGGGAGGGCAGGGGAGCGGTTCCCTGAATCGGGTAGCGCAGTGTGCAGTGGCCAGTGAAGGCGGCACGCTCTTCGTCAGGAAGCATGGTGGGTTGGGTGCCTTGTGGCGCGAGAGCGCGGAAGCCGGAGGGCAGTTCCAGTTCCAGCGAGTCTGCATACACATGCCCTTCCGGAACCACGGTGAAGTCCAGGACGATGCTTGGCTCGCTGTCGGTCTCCAGGCGTGGCCTGAACTCGACCAGGGGTGCGGCTGAGGCTATCAGCGGAAGAAGCAGGGCGAATATCAGTTGTTTCATGGCGGTGGCGGTTGAATGGGGGTGTCCATGGCGGCAGCTCCGTCAACACACGAAGGAAACACGCTTGTGGCGCGTCTGCAGTACGGGGCACGCATCTTAGGTAATATAATGCCAGTATATGTTTTTTTCTGCCGTGGACAGTGCAGTCGTGATGTTCGGCTTCTTTTCAAAACGACACTTTGAACGAAAAGTCAAGTTAACTGAACGGAATATCAAGGTGAAATCCGCTGAAAAGTGGTATAATTATTATCGATTTCCATAGTTTCCCAGAATGTTGAAAAAAGGAGCCGTCCATGAAAACTCGTCGTAATCTCTTCACGCTCGTCGAATTGCTCGTCGTCATCGCCATCATCGCGATACTTGCCGCGATGCTTTTGCCTGCCTTGGGCAAGGCACGGGAAAAGGCCAGGTCCATCAGCTGCGTCAACAAATGCAAGCAGATGGGGCTGGGCTTCCAGCTTTATGCGGACGCCAATGACGAGAACATCTGCCCAGAAGTGCTGGTCAAGCCCAATGTCGCCTACTGGACTTGGTTCATGCTTCTCAAGCCATATACCAGCGCTGACCTGAAATTCTTCGCCTGTCCCTCAGCCGCAAATCCCATTTGGACGCTGGCCAACTGCAACAGCTGGGGGCTGATCACCAAGAGCCAGGATGAACTTGGCGTTGACCGGTCCCAGGTCTATTGCACCTATGGCATGGCGCATGGGCTTTCCTGCTACGCCTATACCGCTGTTGGACAGAAACTTCAGCACACGCTGGCTCAACTCAAGTCCCACAGTGCAACCATTCTGCTTACCGACGAGGGCATTGACCGCATTGCGGGCACAGAGCGTAGCCGCCACGGCAAAACCGCACTTCCCCTGAATGACTGCTATCGGCACGCGAACCGCAGCAATGTCCTGCTTCTGGACGGACATGTCGAGTCGCACATCAACACGGAGCGCATTGCCAAGGATGGCACAAACTTCATTTGGGCTGAGGATGGAATCACCTATTGAGCCGCAGGGGGTATGCAAATGTCCTGCCTGTCCAAGCATGTTTGGCTCTTCCTGGTGGGTTGCCTGTTGTGCGTCGCCTGGTGCGCGGCGGAGACCATTGACTCGCCGCAGGAGGTCGGTCTCCGCAACAGCCTGGTCGAAATCTCCTTTGACAAGGCGGACTATTCGCTTCGTCGCATTCGGGACAGAATAAGGGGCGTGGATTATGTCCATCGGCCAGGCGGCACGCTGTTCAGCCTGACCTTTGGCTTCTTCACCACTGACCAATGGCGGACAACGACGGACTTCACCATCACGGGTAAATCCGCTTCGTCGCGCCGTCATGAATGGAGCGCCACGGAGAGGGCCGAGGTGCTGCGGCTATATCTGGACTGCGGACCGCTGGATATTCGCGGAGCGCGTTCTGAACTATGCATAACGGGTGCATTGCCCCACGGCAGTCCCCTGACTTTCTGGAATCTGGAGGTGGACAACCATTCGGGAACCCCGCTGAAGGAAGTGCGTTTCCCGTTGCTGGACGGATTGGCCTCAAGCGCGAAAGGCAGCGAACTGACGGATTATGTCGCCGTCCCCCTTTACAATGGCGCGCGCTACGCCAGCCCCCGAAAAAAACTGGTCACGGGGCAGGAGATGAGCAACTATCCCATGTCGGGCGGTCTGACGTTCCAAATGCTCTTTTATGGGGATGGGCAGGGCGGCGGGCTCTACTTTGCGGCGCATGACCCTGGCAGTTTCCACAAGACCTTCGATTGCCGCCCCAGCGGGGACGATACCTTTCGGATGACTGGGATTCACTATGCCGAGTCGGACCCGACGCGGATCATGTGGGATTTCCGGCGCCCGCATGACGACGGCACCCCCATCGGCAAATGGCGTCTGCCGTATCCCGTCGTGGTTGGTGCAGTCCAGGGGGACTGGTATGATGCGTGCAAACTCTACCGTGCCTGGACATTGGGGAATGACCGATGGAGGCCTTTTTCGCGGCGAAAAGATGTTTCAGAGCGTTTCCGCAGCGAAATCATGCTCATCCGCGCCGATTGGGGACGGCCCGCGCACCCCATTCGTGCCATGGTGGACGGGCGGCCCAACCAGTCGCCGGAATTCGTGGCGGACTGTCGGCGGGCGATGGACGAGGCGGTCAGGCGGCATCTGGAACTCCAGGATGCGCTGGAGACCAAAGTCGCCACCCATTTTTACATGTGGTACAAGGCTGGCGAGCATGACCTGCTCTATCCGGACTATTTTCCCGCCTTGCCAGGGGTGAAGGAGGGGTTTGCCCGGATCCGGGCCGCCGGCGGTGCGGTGATGCCTTATGTGCAGGCTCTGCTTTTCGACAGCGCGGCGCCGCAGTTCGAGCAGGCCAGGCCTTACTTCAAACTGGGGTTGGATGGCCAGATTGTCAATCCTGGCAAACAGGGGCTTGGCTTGCTGCGCAAAAGCGGCGGCTGGGGAGGAATGTGCTTTGCGACGGAGTGGTGGCAGGATTTTCTGACCGGGGTTTACCGTACTCTGAAAGAGGAGTATTCCTGTGACTCCTGCTACCTTGACCTGCTCTACAGTTCCCAGAGTTTCTGCTTTGACCATCGCCATGGCCATACCATCCCTGGCGGAAATTTCTTTGGCCAGGGCGCGCTGGCGCTCACCAAAAAGGTGAAGGGGCTTTACCCGCCAGGAGAGGCGTTTCTGATGGGCGAGAATCTGGGGGAGAGTTACATTGGCGTGGTTGATGCGCAGTTGGTCATGCTTCCTGAAAACGACCCGCACACGCTCCCGATGTTCACTTCGGTTTACAGTGACCGTGTCAGCCTGGTTGGAGTCTATGACACGGTGGATTCCGCCCTTTGCTTCGAATTGGCTGCGGGGAGGATGTTCTACCTTCATAACGACGCCCTGAAGTTGCACGGGATAAACATGCCGCTGCTCAAGCGTTTGGTTCATGCCAGGCGAGCGGCGCTGGATTATCTGCATGACGGTGAGCAACTGCGCTCCCCTGACATGTCGCGGTGTGCGACAGTCAGGACAAAATGGCGCGTTCCACTCAAGGGAAAGGATGTGGAGTATGAGGTGCCCGCCGTGTTTGCCAGCGCATGGCGCAGTCCCAGGGGCGGACTGGCGTTTGTCTTTGCCAACCACACGTCGGGCGAGCAAAACGTCGCCTTTCCCTGGAATGAGCGTGACTGGGGGTATGCGCCTGGCCTGACCGTTGCCCGAAGCGAGTGCGTGAACGGCAATTGGGGAAAGGCCTTCAGGTTTGTCCTTCCCCGTGAGTTTGCCATGACGGTGCCGCCGTCCTCCGCAGTGGTTGTTCAGCTGGTCGGCGTAAAACCGTGTCAGCCGTCGTTGGGAGTCTTTTCACGTGTGGCGGAAGGGGCGGAAAACGGCTGCGGCCCTCGTGGAGTGTCTGAGGATTCGCGTTTTAACCCCGACAATGAGATTTATCGGTCTCGCTGAAAACTGCCATGAGTCTGGATTTATCGCAACGGCGGAAGCATTGGCGGGAACTGGCGCAAAGGCTCACGCCATCCCTGCGCCATTGGAATGTCTCTCCTCTGGCGAGGGTGGCCCTGCGGAAGGATGCGTCCGCCTGGCAGGGAGTGGCGATGGAGCCCCTTGGCGCCGTTCCGCCAGCGCTGGAACTCTCCCCTGGAGAGACGGCGATTCTGGATTTTGGCGAACATCTGGTCGGGGAGGTGGAACTTGCGGTCGGCAATGCGGGGCAGGACTTTGACTCTCCCGTCATGTTGCGTTTTTTGGCCGCTGAGACTCCGTATGAACTCTCTTATCGTAGGGAAGATTATCAGGGCGGTCTTGCGGTGGGATGGATGCAGGAGGAGACGAGCCGCGTGATGTCTCCGTCGCCTTGTGTGCGTCTGCCCAACCGGATGGCTCTGCGGTATCTGCTCATCGAGGCGCTGTCGGCGCCTGGACGGGCCGCCTTGTCCGATATCCGGCTTCGGGCATCCAGCGCGGTCGGGGCGGAAATCCCCCCGCCCCCGCCGGGACTGGACGGGTTGGAGCAGAAAATCCACCAGACGGCATGCCGCACGCTGCGCAACTGCATGCAGGGGGTCTTCGAGGACGGCCCCAAGCGCGACCGACGTCTCTGGCTGGGAGATTTGCGCCTTCAGGCGCTGGCCAACGCCGTGACCTACCGCAATGCGGAACTGGTCGAGCGCTCCCTCTATCTGCTGGCCGCTGACACGGGGGACGACGGGCTGTTTCCCAGTTGCGCGTTTGAGACGGATTGCGGTCGCGGATGCCATGTGCTGGAGTATCCTCTGCTGCTGGCTCCCCTGCTGCTGGAGCATCTTCGGGCGTATGGCCGCAGGGAAATCGCGGAGGATTTGTTCGACCTTGCCGCCTGGCAATTTCACCTTCTGGAGCCTTTGATTGGACTTGATGGCCTGATGCGGGACGACCACCGTGCCTGGCTTGTCATCGACCACTCCACCGCCTTGGAGAAGGAGACCGCCTTGCAGGGAGTCTTCATTTTTGCGCTGGAGGCTCTGGCGGCCTTGGCACGGGAATTGGGGCGGAGCGCGACGGAGGCTGCTTTCTGCGCTGAACGACTTCGGGAGGCTCTGCGTCGGCATCGCCTCGATGGCTGCCGAAAACTGTTCTTCTCCGGAAAAGCGCATCAGTTCTCGGTGGCCTCCCAGGTCTGGGCTGTGCTGGCTGGCGTGGTGCGTGGCGAGGCAGCGCGGGAACTGCTTTTCCGCACGATACGCTCGGCGGATGTGTTTCCGATATGCTCACCCTATATGCAGCATTATTTTCTGGAGGCATGCCAGGCCTGTGGCGCCGTGGAATTGCAGCGCGCCGTCATTCGGGACTATTGGGGCGGAATGGTGCGCACGGGCGCCAGCGCATTCTACGAGGTCTTCTCTCCCGACCAGCCCTTTTTCTCTCCGTATGGGGATGCCTGGGCCAATTCCGCCTGCCATGCCTGGAGCTGCACACCCGTCGTGTATCTGGTATAGGAGGCGATTGCCTCGAACGAGTAAAGGTGGCGGCGGCGTCCTCGCCGCCGTCAACACAACGCAGGAAACGCGGTAGCGGCGGCGTCCTCGCCGCCGTCAACACAACGCAGGAAACGCGGTTTGTTTCATTGTAGTGGAAAAAACAGCCGCTGTCGGATATATTGTATTCGGCGTCTTTGGCATGACCGGAAACAATGACCCCTTTGAACTGATGCCTTTCCCATGAAGCCGATATTTCAACGCACGCAGATGGCTTTGCTGTCTGGACACAATTTCCCTGTCGCCTTGCTGAAGATGAACGATGAGGCGACCTTGGGACCAGAGCATCTGCATACCTTCTATGAACTGGTCATCATCACGGGTGGAAGCGGAGTTTGCAAGTGTGGCGGCAAAAGCCATCCGCTGAAGCCAGGCAATGTCTTTCTGGTGCCGCCCGGAGAGGCGCACGCCTTTACGGAGCAAAGGCGCCTGGCGTTGCTCAATGTGCTGTGGGATGCGGTGGCGCTTCCCGTGCAGACGTTGGACACCAGGCTTTTCCAGGAGTTTGTCACCTGCTTTCGCCATCAGGGAGAGGGGCGCAAGGGGGAGTTCGCCCTCATTGACGCATCCAGCCTTCTGAAGGCCGTGCGCCTTGCCGAGGCGATGGCCGAGGAACTGAATTCGGCGCGTCCTGGCTGCCTGCTGGCCGCAGCCGGCCATCTCTGTTCGCTCATCGCCTTTCTCAGCCGGTGCTATGCCGATTGCCGAAGCGAGCCGGAATGGGAGCGTTTGCAGATGGAGAAGGCGCTGAACTACCTTGAGTTGCACTATCCTGAAGAGATTGGGCGGGATGAACTGGCCAGGATGCTCCACATTTCCGCGCCTACCTTCTACCGCCGTCTTCTTGGGGCGACGGGGATGACCTTTCGCGAATATCTTCAGCGGATTCGTCTTTCCCACGCGGAGAATCTACTGCGCAACACCTCGCTGTCGATTACGGAGATTGCGCATCGAACGGGTTTTTCCGACAGCAACCATTTCACCACGCAGTTTCATCGGCGCTTCGGCGTGCCGCCCCGTCAATATCGCAGGGAGAGGAGAACAGAATGTTGATATAATTGGTACAAAATCAATATCATTTGAGAGAAAATTGTATTGGAAATAGTAGCGCACCCTGATATAGTAAAGGACAAATACAAAATGACTGTTCGGGTGGGGCTTGGCTTGTGCCGTGGCCAGGGCCATTTGACAGTGGCGAGGGGAAGATGGCTCATCAGCTAGGAGACAAAGGTGCGTAGTTTTTTCGTTCTGATTTTGATGTCGGTCATCTCGACCGTGCTGTGCGGGGAGATTACGCTGGTGGAGAATGGACAGGC
>JAFRLP010000525.1 GCA_017431185.1 Victivallales bacterium
CAGGCCGCGCTCCGCGCGGCCAACCTCCATTGCACAGGGGGGAAATTTTTAGTGTATATCACGTTTTTTTGCCGTTGTCAGGTGGCGAGATAGGTTTCATCCGCTATCTTATGCAAATAACAGTACCACACATGCCGTCGGGAGACTGGTTAACAACCACAATGGTTTATGGAACTTCATATTGAAAACTTTGCCAAGATTTCAAAAGCCGACATTGTTTTTGACGGGTTGACGGTCATTGCTGGCGATAACAACACTGGAAAGAGCACGGTTGGAAAGGTGTTGTATTCTTTTTTCAGGTCTCTTTCAAATCTTGACAAAAGAATTCAGAGTGAGCGCCTTGATTCGATTCGTGCGGCTTTTGAGGTTGTTCCTGGAATAGCATCTTACGGAGATGTCATTCCTAAATTGCTAAACGGAGACGCTCCTGAACTTATAGTGGCGGATATTCTCAAGTCATTTTGGGATATGGGCGAGAAAATTGGGGCACCCAGACCCTCAGAGGAAGACTCAGCCGCCATCAAAGCCATGTACTTAAAAACTGTTCTGACCAACATAGAGCAAGCGCAGAAAACAACTGATATTGACTATGGCAAACGTATTCTCTTGCGAGTTTTTGATTGTGTTTTTCACAAGCAGTATCATCCGCTCCAGCCAAGTGAAGGCGTTGCACGTCTGGTTTTAACAGTAAAGGGCCAGAAAAACGTTATTGAATTCGGGCAAGAAACTTGGCAGCGTCAATGGCCAACGAAGTTTCTCAAAAAAGCCCGTTTGATAACCACACCTGATATTCTTTCCTTGGTGAATGTTCCTCAATTGGAGTCTGATAAGAATGCCTCTAGGTATTTTGAAAAATATTCTTTGGAGATTCTTAAGGAACTAAGGGAGGAAAACCCGCTTTCGTCAGCCAGCCAGATTGCATCTGAAAAACTATTGAATGACATCCGCCAGACACTTGACAAAGTTATTGGGGGAGTATTCAAACGTGATGAGCAGAATGAGTTTGCTCTTTTCGAAAAAGGTCATTCGAATCCCACCAAGGCTGCAAACCTTTCCATGGGCCTTAAGACTTTTGTGCTGCTGCGTCTTATGCTTGAAAAGGGTGTATTGTCCGAAAAAGATGTTCTCGTTCTTGATGAGCCTGAGAATCATCTCCACCCAGAATGGCAAGTCATCTATGCGAAGTTACTGGTTCTTTTGCAAAAATCATTCCAGTTGACCATGTTGGTGACATCACACAGCAATTTTTTCGTTAATGCGCTGCAACGCTTCAGCATATCCGAAGGTATCCAGGCACAAACGCATTTTTATCTGTCACAACCTGACGCGACAAGACCTGGCTTCTGTACATTCTTGGATAAAGAGGACTCTGCAAGCGACATTATGCGTTCATTTAATACAGCATATAACTCAATAGACGAAATGTCTGGAGGTAATAAGTGAAGGGAATGACGAGGTTTATACAAAGTCCTGGCATCGGCAGGACACTTTCCGCATTATTGACAGAGGAAATTGCCGCAAATGGGAAGGATGTCAGCAATTATGTCAATGACTGGCAGCCTAACGACATCAAGACAATCAGGCAAAAACTTGAAAAAGAAAACGGAAACATCGCAAATGCCGTTGACTTGGGAGAACAATCGGATTCAGTTAAAGGTGAGGACGCAATGCGAAGTGTTTATCCCGCAGCAGGTTCAAACAAGGCGACCGATGTCATAACTCTTAAAAACACCTCAGGTATGCTTTCGCTGATAGAGGTGAAATACCTCATTAAATTTGCATGTAAGGGACCATTTGGAGGATGTGGCTCGTTCAAGCAGCGCATATCTGGCAAGTTTTTGGCAATGGAGAATCAAATGATTCCAGACGAGGAGGAAATAGACCCTTTGCGCGTGTTGGTAGTGTCAGAAGAGCAATTCCCTTTTTCCGTCAATCACATTCGCGCTCTAATGGCGGAAGATTATCCGCCAGGTACTTTTTCCGATGACGGGAAAACACATGCATACGTGTTGTGCTCGTCAGTTGGTTTAAGAAGGGTTCTCGACAATCCTTCGGCAATCAACACGAATGATAACGACTACCTGTTCTTCGTCATTTAGTACCTATTGTATAAACACCCTTAACTTGAGGGATTCGCACCATGATGACTGCCCGCAAAAACTTTTGTCGTCTGCTGATAGGCCTGGCTGTTTTTCCGTTTCTTGCGGTATATGCCAGGCTGGAGTCGCCTTTGGCAGAATCGGCTTTGCTCTGGAAACAGGCGAAGGAACTTCATCCTGGCATCATTCATCGTGAGATGACCTTCACCTTGCCGCGGGCAATGTGCATCCAGGCCGTCCGCATTGATTTGCAGACGCCTGGCCTGCGTCTGGCGACCTTCGAACCAGCGGAAAACGCAGGCCAGCCCATGCCTGGCTTTCCCGACAAGGTGATTCGCACCAAACGTGAGAAGGTCAGTGATTTTCTATTGCGCTGCCGCAAACCCGTGGAGGAGGGAGGACGCGGACTGAATATGGTTCTGGCGGTCAACGCCTGCCCCTGGAGTCCCTGGCAGATGCCATGGAACCATCCCTACGCCGACAGGACTGGTCTGCTGGTCACCGATGGCAAATTGGTCAGTCCCAATACGGGAAACCCTGGGCTGGTCGTCACGAAGTCTGGTCAAGTGGAGTTTCGCTCGTTCCCCAAAGACGCAGAGGTGTCCATTGACGATATCCAACTCTGCATCTGCGGGTTTTCCGTGATTCTGCGTGATGGCAAAATCCTTCCCAAGGACGGCGGCGACTGCCATCCGCGAACCGTTTTCGGGCTCTCCTCAGACCATCGCTGGCTCTATCTGCTCATCATTGATGGCCGTCAAAAGGGCTATTCCGAAGGAGCCAACCTTTATGAGTGCGCCCAAATCGTGAGGCAACTGGGAGCCTGCGAGGCCCTGAACATGGATGGGGGAGGCTCTTCCACCCTCATCACCTGGGATGAGGCCTCGCAGTCCCCCGTCATGCTGAATCGCCACGACCCGAACCGACGCTCCCAGCGCAAGGTCGGCGGCGCCGTCGGCTTCTATTTCGTCAGCGCCTCTGCTGAACCTTCATCCCAACTGGTGTTGCCGAACACGCCGTCCTGGAAGAAGACGGGGCGATAGCCCAATTCAGTTGGGACACGGCAGCAGACCTCAAGGCGCGCAAAGTAATCGGGCAGGAAATTGGCGTAGTACGGATAGGCGTACTGCTCGTGTCCTATGCACTCCAGGACCTCCGTCCCTGTCTCAACTCGCCTGGCGTCCTCCGCGCGAATCTTCTGCTCGATTTCAGCGGGCGTGTCAATGTTGAAGCAAAAGAAGGTGCGGGAGAGGAAGAGCTGGTAGTCAGGGTCATAGAAGCAGCGGCGCCGCAGCATGTGATGCGCAACATCCTGCTCATAGAAGAAACCGATGTCGCAGGCTCCCTGCTGCATCTCCTGAACCTTTCCCTCCACGACAAGGCGGTTGGACATGAAGCCGCCAGAGGTCAAAATCTTGACCCCATGTTCGCGCATGATATGAAAATGCTCAGGCGGCAGCATCGCCCAATGGACATTGGTTGGCGCGGAACAACTCTTTTCCCCTGCAAAACGGATGATTTCACGGTTCACTGTCTCCAAGTCATGCGTCAATTGCTTTCCCGTGCAATGCTGGTAGGGACGGTCCGGGAATTCGGCCCAGGCATGAAAAGCCAAATGCAGCCAATCCGCGCTCTCCTCAAATTCGCCACGATAGCAGTCGGGCATCTGGTCAAGCGTGAATTTCTGCGGATCATGGTCGTTCCGATAGAAGCATTTGAGGATGAACTTGCTGCCGTAGGTCTCGTGCAGCCGCCGCAGTTGCGCCAGATAGAATTGATCAAACAGCCGCCGCGGACGCTCCCGCGCCAATTCCGTCAGGAAAAAACAGTTGTCGTCAATGCGAACGGCGTAGCGCAGATACGAGAGCTTGTCCCACACCAACGTGATGGTCTGGCTATGCTCGCCGTACTTGTCGATGGCTGTGGCTGTGACTCGGTTGATTTTCTCCGTCAATGTGACGGTGGCGCGAAACTCACGGTCATTGCGGAGAGCCGTCACTCCATTTACCGTGACTCGACTGGACGGACTGGCAATGCCACGCAACTCAATGCGTAATCCCTCTGCGCTCTCCTGGCCATGCGTATGGTTCAGGATTTCGCCATTGCGATGGGAAATGATTTCCAGCATGATTTTCTCCTGAGTAAAGGTAGCGGCGGCGTCCACGCCGCCGTCAACACAATGCAGGAAACGCGCACGTGGCGCGTCTGCACGGTGGCGTCCCTGACGGGGCGCAAACCGATTTGTCGCGATTGCACCCCAGGTGACCGCGCCCATGGGGCGCGTTCACCTGGGGCTAACAATGTTCCGCCCCTGGCGGGGCGGACATCCCCGTGTTTCATTGGAGTGTTTTACGGCACGGATGTGGCGATTTTGGCGAACGCCGCCGCGTCACGGCGGATGTCCGCCAGGGATTTGCCTGGCTTGTAGAGGTTGCCGCCAATGCCGGCTCCGTGGCAGACGGCGAGAAACTCGGCAAGATTCTGCTGGTTGACTCCCCCCACGGCAAAGATGGGGGCTTTGATGACCGCCTGGATGTTCTTGATGTAGCTGACCCCGAAATTGCCCGCCGGGAAGAGTTTGAGGTAGTGAGCGCCAGCCGCCATGGCCACAAAACCTTCCGTTGGGGTCAGAAAACCAGGCATGGAGAGCATGTCCTGGCGCACCGTCTCGCGGATGACCTCCGTGTCGGTGTTGGGCGAGATGATGAATTCGCCGCCCGCCGCTTTCACTTCCTGCACCTGCTGCGGAGTAAGGACGGTGCCCGCGCCGACCAACTGGCGCCCCGCGCAATGCCTGGCCGCCACGGCAATCGCCTCTGGAGCGCCTGGCGTGTTCAGCGGAATCTCCAGAAGATTGATGCCGTTCTCGTGGAGGATATCGCAGACCGACGGCAGTTCCGCCGCCGTGATCCCGCGCAGAATCGCCACGATGGGACAGTCAGAAAGATATTGCTCGAAGATTTCCTTTTTCATCTCTGCACTCTCCCTGTTGCGGAACCGCGCATCAGATTTTCGACCTCGGCGCGGGTGCTGAAATTGAAGTCGCCGTGGCAGGTGTGCTTCAGTGCGCTGGCGGCGACGGCGAAGCGTATGGCGTCCGCAGGGGCAGCCAGTTCTGGAGTGTCAAGGGCGAAAAGCAACCCCGCGCAGAAAGAATCGCCGCCGCCGAAGCGGTCAACGATATTGTGGATTTGGTAGGGGGCGTACCCGCCGTCCGCCGTCAGAGGCGCGAAATGCGCGGTCTTCGCCTGGCAATCGTAGAGCATTCCGCCCCAGTTGTTGTGGTCGGCGGAGATGCTTTCGCGGAGCGTGATGGCAACGTACTTGGCCTTGGGGAAACGCGCGGAGAGTTGTGCGGCGACCTCCTGGTATCCCGCGATGTTGAGTTTGCCGGAGTCAATGGCGGTGTCCTTGGCGCTGATGCCGAACACGTCGGATGCGTCCTCCTCATTGCCGATGATGATGTCCGCCAGAGGGACGATTTCGCCCATGCACCGTCCAGCCAGTTCCTTTTTGGGGGTGCCAGGCTCCCAGTTCCACAGTTTCTTGCGGTAGTTGAGGTCGATGGAGATGGTCAGTCCCAGTTCCGCCGCGCGTTTGGCCAGCGCCAAAGTCACCTCGTATGCATTGCGGGTGAGCGACGGGGTGATGCCAGTCAGGTGCAGGTGTCCGCAGCCGTCAAGCATGCTGTCCATGTCATACGCCGTGACAGGCAGGGAGGCTATCACCGAGCCTTCCCGATCGTAGATGACCGAGGAGCCGCGCATGTTCGACCCCAGTTCCGCGTAATAGACGCCCATCCGTCCGCTTGACTTGTAATGGATGCGCGACACGTCGCACCCCAGCCCCCGCATTTGCGTGGCAAAAGCCCGCGCGATGGCATTGTCAGGCAACGCCGTCAGATAGCGCGACTGCCCGCCCAGCATGGCGACGGAGGCGCAGACATTCGCCTCGCCGCCGCCAAATGTCGCCTGCAGCATTCCAGGCAACGCCTGGGCATAGCGCATGCGCTCAGGCGGGCAAAGCCGCAGCATCACTTCTCCAAATCCGGCAATGGTCTTGCTCATTCTTTGTTCTCCTATGAAACACACAGTGTTTCCTGCGTTGTGCTGACGGCGGCGAGACGCCGCCGCTACCTTTACTCCTATTGTACCGACGGCGTACCTGCCGTCGCTTGGTTTTCCTGCGTTGTACCGACGGCGAGGACGCCGCCGCTACCACTCGGCGACCACACCGTCTTCGGTGCGCCAGAGCGGATTCTTCCACTCGTGGCCTTTCTGGGCAGCCTCACGAACTTTTTCCTCGTTGATTTCAATCCCCAGACCAGGGCGGCGGCTGCGATGGACATAGCCGTCACGGTACTCGAAAACCCGGCGGTCCGCAAGATAGTCCAGCAGATCGGCGCCCTGATTGTAGTGAATCCCCAGGCTCTGCTCCTGAATGACGCAGTTCGGGGTTCCGTAATCCAACTGCAGACTGGCGGCAAACGCAATGGGACCCAGCGGACAGTGCGGGGCGACCGCCACGTCAAAGCACTCGGCCATCGCGGCGATTTTACGGCACTCCAGGATGCCTCCAGCATGACAGAGGTCTGGCTGAACGATGTCGGCGACGCCTCTGGTGAGAATGTCCTTGAAGCCCCACCGCGTGAAGTTGTGCTCGCCCGTGGCCAGCGGGGTTGTGGTATGGCGACGCAACTCCGCGAACGCCTCGATGTTTTCGATGAGGACTGGCTCCTCGATGAACATCAGGTGATACGGCTCCAGTTCCTTCATCAGCACACGCGCCATCGCCTGGTGAACCCGACCGTGGAAATCCACCGCAATGCCGAATTCCTTCCCCAAAGCCTCCCGAATGGCGGCCACACGTGCCACCGCCGCCTCGACTTTGCTCCAACTGTCGATGTAATCCAATTCGGCGGTGCCGTTCATCTTGATGGCGTGATAGCCCTGGCGGGACTTCTCGACGGCGGCGCGCGCCGTGTCATCGGGCCTGTCCCCGCCAATCCAGCAATAGACCTGGATGCGTTCGCGGACGGAGCCGCCCAGCAGGTCATAGACAGGCAAGCCCAGTGCCTTGCCGCGAATGTCCCACAGACTTTGCTCAATGCCGGAGATGGCGCTCATCAGCACAGGGCCGCCACGATAGAAACCGCCTCGGTAGAGGGTCTGGAAGGTGTCCTCGATTTGCGCGGGATCCCTCCCGATCACGTAAGGGGAGAGTTCCTGGACGGCTGCCGCCACCGTGTCGGCACGCCCCTCGATGACGGGTTCTCCCCAGCCGACGATTCCCTCGTCCGTGCTTGTTTTCAGGAACAACCACCGAGGGGCTACTTTGAAAAGTTCTAGGGAAGTGACTTTCATATCCAAAAATTACAGACAGAGACCAAATCAAATGACAATATGATAAATATAGCACACTTCCCGTTTTTTTCGACCATGCAAGTGAATGTCCTGACATAAGGCTTTGGAAGGCATAAAAAAAGCCTTGAATGTCCTTAAATGGACAACTCAAGGCGTTTGTACTTAAAACTGGTACCGGAGACAGGACTTGAACCTGCACGATTTCAACAATCACTAGGACCTGAACCTAGCGCGTCTGCCAATTCCGCCACTCCGGCTTGAAATTGATGCTATTAATATAACCTGTTTCAGAGTTTTTTCAAACTACCAGTCCGTTTTTTTTATTTTATTTTTTCTTGGTGTCAATGGAAAGAGGCCATGAAGTTCTTTGCGTTGTTGTAGAAGACATCTTCGAGTTGGGCGTCGTTCAGCCCGCAGGAGAGGACACGCTGAATCTCGACGGAGGGATGGTGGAAAGGAGAATCGATGCCAAACATCACGCGGTTGCTTCCCACGGTCTCGTAGGCGTTCTTGATCTGGCAGCCCATTGGCATCCCCGATACCTCCAGGAGGAGGTTGTCGAATTTCTTTGCCATCGTGATGCTGGCGTCGATATAAACGCCGTGTCCGTGTCCCATGTGAATCATTACGATGGGGACGTCACGGTGGCGTTCCGCCAGCAGGCCAATCTGCCACGGCAGGGAGAACGGCGGGTGTCCGCAGTGAATGAAGACGGGCTTGCGGTAATGCCGTGCGATTTCCATGATGGGGTCTACCAGCGGTGAATCCGCCGTGAAGGCGTCAAAGAGCGGCTGCATCTTGACGCCCGCGAAATGGAAATCGCGCAGATAATGCTCCAGGTCATCGTAGGCGGGCTGTCCGAGGTTGGCGTTGACCCAGTAAAGCGGAATCACCTTCTCGGGCATCTGGCGGTAGGTCTCCAGCAACTCCGCATTCAGGTGGGCGGCGGCGGGGCAGAGAATAGTCTTCTCTATGTTGTACTCCGCCATCTGCGCGGAAAGCATCTCCGCGTTGAAGTTCACATTGAAGGGCGGCCCGAACATCCCGATATGGGAGTGGGCGTCAATTTTGCGAAAAACGGCAAAGGGATTATCCATGCTGTTCAACTCCGTCTTTTTCCAAAGTTCAAGGCAATGATGCCGAATAGACGACAGTGGCAAGGAAAGGCATCGCTCTGCTTCCCGTCGCCATAACCGTAAAACTATAATGCATCTGGCGAAGGAAATCAATTCCACAAAAAGAAAATAGCGTTTTAAAACTTCCAAGACCTTGCTTTTTCTGTACGCCGAGGTCCTTCCTTCTCTCCCTGGAGGCAATATCACTGTGGCTTCTGCGTTTATATGACAAAGTTCCCTGCGATGGATGAACATCAAACGGAGAAAAAACATGAAACATGTCATACTGTTTATTACTTTGCTTTCGATGGCAATCCTGCCTGCGCAGGAGATGGAGTGCGCGGACGGCATGTGCGCCATTCCGTCCCAACAGACCGCAAGCAAGGCGGAGACGTCAGCCGTCCCAGACTACATCTTTTCAGGATCATCCTCTGAATGCGTCATCCAGGGCGCCACTCGTATGGAGTCGAATTTCCGAACCTAATACAACTGTTTTAATAGTGAATTGTTGAAGAATCTCTAAGGTTGGTGTATATTATTGGCGAGACAAGGAGCCAATCATTTGAGTAGAGTATTTTTCTGAAATGGATATCCACAACGAAATCAGACGGCTGAAGGAGCAGCGTGAGGCAATCATCCTTGCCCACAACTACACGGTTGGCGAGGTCCAGGACATCGCTGACTTTGTTGGCGACTCACTGGAACTCAGCCGCAAGGCGGCGGAATGTCAGGCGAAGGTCATAGTCTTCTGCGGTGTGCGCTTCATGGCGGAGACGGCGAAAGTGCTCTCCCCGAAGGCGCTGGTTCTGCATCCGAATCCACATGCGGGATGCCCAATGGCGGACATGGCCTCGCCCGATGAGGTTGTCAAGTACCGCCAAACCCATCCAGACACAGTTCTGGTGGCATACGTCAACACGACCGCCGCCACCAAGTGTCACGTTGACATCTGCTGCACGTCAGGCAATGCCGAGAAAATCATTGAATCCATTCCGCGAGACAGGAAAATCATGTTCCTGCCCGACGGCAACCTTGGACGCAACATCGCCGCGAAACTCCACCGCGACATGGAGTTCTGGCCGGGCTTCTGTCCCACCCACAACAGGATTCTGCCTGAGATGATAACGACGGCACGGAATGCGCATCCCGATGCGGAGGTCATCATCCATCCCGAATGCCTGCCCGTCACCGTGGCTTTGGCGGATGTCGCGCTGAGCACAGGGGGAATGCTCCGCCATGTCAAGGCCTCGCCGAGGCGCTCGTTCATCGTGGCGACGGAATGCGGGCTAATCCATCGTCTTCAACAGGAGAACCCTGACAAGGAGTTCTTCAGCCTGGAGCCGAAGCCTCTCTGCCCGAACATGAAGAAGATAACCTTGGAGAACGTCTATTTCTCGTTGAAGGAGTTGTCGCCCGCCGTGGAACTTCCGCAGGAGGTCATCGACGGGGCGCGGCTGCCCATTGAGAGGATGCTGAAGGAAAGACCTTGGAAAAACGGCTGATTCGCTTGGGTAAACAAGGCAACTGCGCCGTCAGCACAATGCAGAGGCAATTGCAAAACTCTCCTCCCAACCACCTTCACGGTGCTGGGCGATGGTTTCATCGCCCAGACTCGGCGTGGTCACCACGCCTCGTTTTCGCTCTTCGCCCATAGGAGGTAATCCCTCACCGACTGATACTGACCGCGCGGAGCGCGGTCTGCCAAGCCCGCCACTCGTGCTTAATTTCACAGACAGTTACGGTGTGTTTCATAGGAGTCTTATGAAACAAAACCGCTTTTCGCTTGCCAAATAATCCAATTCTGGTTAATCGTCAATCGGAAAACAACCAAAAGGAAAAAGCCAATGAAGAACCTTCTCGCAGTCCTTACCCTGACATTGCTTGTGGCAGGTTGTGTTTGCACCAAAGGAACCGCCTCGAATTGCGGCAGGCAGAAGTCCGCCTGTTGCGCCCAGAAGGCTTGCTGTTGCCAGAAAGCCACCTGCTGCAAGGACGGAGCCACCTGCTGCAAGGACGGAGCCACCTGCTGCAAGGACGGAGCCACCTGCTGCAAGGACGGAGCCACCTGCTGCAAGGACGGAGCCACCTGCTGCAAGGACGG
>JAFRLP010000526.1 GCA_017431185.1 Victivallales bacterium
CGGGATCCGCCATGAAGAACTCAATTGGCAACCGAGTGAGGACTTGGACTTCCATGAGGCGCCGGGCAAGCCAGTTCGTGACTTCCAACGGAGCATCTGCGTCCTGGGGGAGAGTGGCGGAATGCATGATGATGCATCCCGCATGATGGCGGGAAATGACTTCCGCCATGGCCGGGTCGGAGAGCGCGGAGACGTCATTCACGATGTCGGCGCCTGCCTCCAATGCCGCCTGGGCCACGGCCGCCTTGGAGGTGTCGATCGAGATGGGAAGCTCAGAGAATTCCCGCAATCCCTGTATTACTGGTATGACACGGCGGATTTCCTCCTGAACAGGGACAGGCTCAAAGCCCGGACGCGTGGACTCGCCGCCGATGTCAATCACCGCGGCGCCCTCCGCGATCATGCGCTTGGCATGTTCAATGGCCTGGCCGCATTCAAGAAAACGCCCTCCGTCGGAAAACGAGTCCGGGGTGACATTGAGAATCCCCATGATGGCGGGTGCGCCACGGCGGAGGCCGATGCTTCGTTCCCGAAACTGGAATTTCGCCGTTTCTTCCATACGTAAAAATATAATCGTCAAACAGCGGTTTTTACTTTGGGAAATCCGATTCTTACAACCTAGTGTGGCGTGTCTTAAATTCATTACACTTTCACGCCCTTTTGGGGATTTTGTCGTAAATGCTTCCGCACATAGTCACTATGCTTGGTCGCATTGGCACCAAACTGCCTCAAAAAAAGCCTGAGAAATTCTTAACGATTTTAAGACACACTACACTAGTGCCGTAGCCTTCGGGGGGCCTGGAAGGGGCGATTGCCATTTCCTTCCAACTCAATGATGTAGTGATCCCTTTTTTGTACTTTGGGATATGGTTAGAATTTAACTCTATTAATATATCACATCATGGGTATTATGAGATGTTATAGTTCTGGGCAATTTAAGGGAATTATATCAATGAGTTCGATTCCCACGCCGCATTTTCCTGCCATCCTTTCAGGGGTCGTTTTTTGGGGTGGACACTGCCGGGGGGCGCTTCGTTTCATCCGGGGCTGTTTCTCGCCGACGCTACATCCGCATCCCGTCGGCGTGGCGCAGACGGCTTCCACATTTCAACCGCCAAAGCTGTTGATGCGTAGAAATCATGGCTTTTACAGCCGTCTTTCTGACAGACGTTCAATGAACGCTTCGCGCACGGCTTCATACGCTTCCATTGGCGAAAAGTCAATGCCAGGACGCAATATCTGGCTGACATCGCCCAGAAAATCAGCGTCCTGCATCTTCTCATCTAGGTTGGCGATGAACTGCCTGTAGGACGGCGGTTGCCCGACAACAAAGGAAATATAGCGATGATAGCAAGTCAGCACCTTGTCCGGGTCGATGGTTGCATGGGTGAGTGCATAATACAAGTCAAAGAGATCGCGTCCCTTCCTGCGTTGGTACAGTGCCCTGAGCTTTGTGCCAAGCAATTCTTCAAGCTGATAGGTATTCAGACGGCAGTCTCCCTTGAACCACTGGCTGTCAACGGCAAAAGGAAGGCAGGTGTAGCCAAGCTCCGTGAAATGCTCAAAACAGTTGATTTCCACTTTCAGGCGAATCTGGCAGACGGGTGGAATCTCAGATTCGACACGGAACAGCAGGGTGTTGTTGTATCGTTTTTGCTTGACAACCTTGTCCGGCAAAAAGGAAAGTACCTCCCCAAGACGCTGCAAAATTGGTTTGATGGGACCGGCCTGAACTTGTACAAGGTCGATGTCTTCGCTATATCGTGGTTGCGGTTGGAAATGCAGTTTGTGCAATGCCGTCCCGCCTCGGAAGGCAAGTTGGGCAGACAGATAGGCGTCGTTGAAAATGGTCACCAGGCAACGGCAGATGAGCAGATCCTGCTCCGCCTGAAGAGTGTCCTGCCATTGCATCTTTTGCTTCCACTCGACTATGGCATTGGTGTAAATCATAGGTCGTCCACCTCAATTTTTGCATTGACAATAATCTTCCAGCGCGACGAACGCGGCATGATGTCGGCGACAGGCCTTTTTGAGGAAAGCGCCGTCCAGCGCAAGAGGCTGTTTGCCTCACGCAGACGCTGGTACAGTGCGTCTGCCTGCTCTTGTTCCCCCAGAATATCTTCGGCAATATAGCCAAGTCGCTGAAAAGCAGCCAGAGTCGCAAATCGGAATAGATATGGATTGGCGTTGGCGAAATCGGTACTCTCCAGCAATTCAGCCAGAACAGTCGCGCATCTGGAAAATCCCCCAATGTACTGCGAGTATTGCACTATATCCACGGCTGTCAGTTCAGGAATGGAGAATTTGACTGCGGCTGTCTCGCTGTTGCGCTGGATGAGCAATTGAGATGGTATCTCCCTGCGGTAGCACCAGAAGACAATCGGGTTCTTTTTCTCCGATGTCTGCATGACAGGGCGGGTGGTGAACACGCAGAAACGCTGCGGCGTTTGATGGCCAGCTCCAAAAATCTGTGCCGCGCTTAGCAGTGATACATAGTATGGCCGCCCGATATGATGCATCAGCTGGTCGATGTAGTATTCTGGCGGAACCACTCTGTTGGACGCATATCGCACGGGAATTTTGACGTAGAAGCCACTATGCACATTGGCCAGAATGCCGCGTTTGCAAAGCTGATAAAGCTCACTGTCTAAGACGGCAGAGGTCTTCTGCGGAAAACTTCGCTGGATTTCAGAGCGCGAGAAGCAAACTGTTCCCTCACGCTCCTTTTGATTTAACCATGCCAGGATTGACATTTTTGTTATGTGTCTAGAGCTTTTAATTTCAGTTTCAATACAAAAATGCAATATAACTGCGTTTCACAACTTTGCAATCCATAGGTGTGAATAAAATGGAAAATGTTCCCATAGTACAAAATACGCTTTGTTCGCTATGACAGCACCGCACCAGATGCCGATGGCGGCGTTGTGCGCCTGGAGCTTGTAGGCGAAGTGGTGGCCTCGTTGAAGTCCGTGTCGATCGCTCACTGCCAGCGGACGATGCGTATATGTGCGCGAAGACGCCCTTCACTAGCATCGGGGCCGCCGGCTTGGCGTTGACGAAGCCGCGCACCGCTCCGAGCACCTTGTCTGCCGTGATGTAGAAGATGTTTTCCTGCATTGGTAACCTTCTGAAAATTGTAATTTTTAAAGGCAATTTCCGCGAAACATCGCATAACGTGTTGCAAAAGACTTATTTTTTCTGCGGTTACGCAGATTTAACCACACGACATCAACATCCCGAACTCCTCCAATCAGGACTATGGAAAAACACCTTTTTCTTTTGTTTTCACTTGTTGTTTTCTTCATATGTAGTTGTGAACCACAAAAAGTGACACCACTACCATATGAGCCAATTGATAAAAACATTTTCACAATGCGGCTTGATGAAGGAGCATGGGTATCCGATGACATTTACATCACGAATAAAGAAGGAATAGCGGTTCATAATGTTCATGGGGTTTTATATCTTACTGGCAGGAAAGACGACTATGCAGAAGCTACTTTTTACAGAAACACTTGGTCTGTTGGCGATACCGTTCACGTTTCTATTGGAATAAATGAAAGTGTGCACGACATCCAAAAAAACTCGATGGAGATAAAAAGAAGCGACGAGGGTAGCTGTTATCACACATGGAAATTTAAGAATTAATTCTTCTCTTTTGAGCTTTCCCTTGATGTCGCACATTGACCCCAAAGTCTCGCCAGCCGCTACATAGAAAATCGTCTCCTGCATCAGTCCTCCTTCAGCCTCTCAAGCCGTTCCATTGTTTCCGGGTGTTCCCTGTTGAAGTCCTTGCGAACTACGCGAGCAGAGCCTCCCAGCGGTCGCCGATTTCGGCGTCCCGGTTCTCCTCCAGCATCACCGCCAGGTCTCTTGCGAGCCTGGCCGTCTCCACGTGGTCGAACATCAGGTGGTCGGCTGCAAGGCGGAGCTGGTCGGTCGTGGGCACCGACGCTACATCCTTCCGCTTGGAGGGCAGGGGGGCTTATGTCTCTTCTGCTAGGGAATTGCACGGGAAGAGGAGTGTTATTGTTCCTTCCGTGGCTTCGGGAGCGGTGAATATTGTGCGATAAAGCATGTCGCCCCAGGAATTTGAAAGCCATGCGTCGGAGATGGGATATGGCTCTGTTGCCTTGGGCAGGTCGCACTGGACAGGCGTTTCGGGGCGTTCATGGAGAAGGGTCATGGTCGGCTTCACGGGGAGGGCGGCCTTCCAGGTGTCCCGTACAATGAAGGAGCGCCCGTCGTACGAAAAGGTCCGATGGTAGGACTGAAGCCTCAGCGATGCGGGATAGCAACTGCTGATCTCCATTTTGCAGGTAAAGGCCTTTTCGTCTCCACTGGCTTCGAATTGGGTGGCACGACCGATGCCAGCCTCCTGTGATATTCCATTGAATACAAGTGGATTATGGCTCAATCCGCTTTGTGGGTAGTGGTTGTAGCGTTGCTCGGAGAAGGTTGACTGGTCGTAGGTTGCCGAACCGAGGTCAAGGGCGTCGAATCGTCCATCTCGTGCGATGACAAACTGCCCGACGTCGTTGTGGTTGTGTGCTTCGTGATTGCTGCCACCTTTGAGCGCGATGAATAGACCGTCATATTTCAGAAAAACTTGCTGTAGAATATGATATATGCTGAAAGAACGGCGGGGAAGTGACACTTCGGGATGCCGGCTGGTGAATAAGTCGAAAAGCGGTGGCAGAATGGCGGAGTGCGGTTTGGGAAAAATGGTGAGGCAGTCATCGAGCATGTCCGCCAGGGCGATTCCCTGTGGAACGTCTGCTTGCTCTGACATGGCACGGAGCAGTCCGGTATTGATGCTGTGCCTGGCTCCGCAGTCGGAAAAATGCGCATTTCGATTCCGGTCATACCAGACATCGACGATGTAGCCGACCATTCGTTTGAATTTCAGGTCGCCGACGCAGGAAATGGCACCGTCCGTCCGATGCGCGTCGCAGACCTTCCATGAACAGGAAATACTTGGGCGGCGAAAGATTCCAGTAGCCAGGTCCTTCGTCGCAGCCACCGTCATCGGGGAAGGCATCGTAATAATTCCTGACGACTGGCATGAGGAGTCTGGCGTAGGCGTCAAAACGTTCTGGTTCGTTGGCAAAGAGGACGTTGGCGGTCCACAGCAGATTGGAGCAGATCCACGGAGTCCAGTTGTTGGTGCCGTGGCTCCATCGGTAACGGGGGAGATCGGTTTCCGTCGGAACCAGTATCCGCCGGAGCACCTCCATTTGGATCCGTCGGACAAGATTGGGGGAGATTTCAGCCAGTTCCTGGGACAAGAGGTGAAGGATCATGGCGAGGAAGACGCCGGTTTCCGCTGCGAAGAGGTCGATGTTTTCGCATTCCGGGGTTGGCAGGGGATCGGGCTTGGCGGAATGGTGCGGTTCCACATGGGAATGGTGGGCTGGAATGCACCATGACGGCTCGCCGAGGATTGCCCAGATGAAGTCGATGATTTTATCCCGATAACGTCCGTGGTAATCCAGTGCTTCCGCTAAAACCAAGGCAGAGAGGCTGAGGCGTCGGTCGAAATAGCTGGCCTCGTAGTCGGAACGGTTGCCAGTTTGCGTGAATTGCATGTACTGCGACGCCGACAGAGGAGGCACCGGCTTGTCAAGGACTTCCTCTGCTTGGGCAAGAATGGCGGTGGTCAGTTTTTGTTTTTCCCTGGAGGTCGTGAGGCGTTCCCAGATGTCGCGTTCCGAGGCGCTGGGGAATATCTTGAAGGGATGCAACATGGTATGGAGTTATGATTGGCGAACGAACCGAAGTGGGCAATTGGCAATTAGCAATTAGCAATGGGCTTAAGGCTTAGAACCTATCCGTAAATAATACCTCGTTTTCTGAAAACAATGATGGCAGCCGCCAACTGGAGTAGCCCCTCGAACGACGACTTCTTCTTCTCGAACCGGACAAGAATCTTCCTGAACCGGTTGAACCACGAGTGCGCC
>JAFRLP010000527.1 GCA_017431185.1 Victivallales bacterium
CTGCATTGGCGCCACCACGCTGGACGAATACCGCAAGTACATCGAGAAGGACGCCGCCCTGGAACGGCGTTTCCAGACGGTGCTGGTCAAGCAGCCGACGGTGGAGGACACCATCTCCATTCTTCGTGGCTTGCGCGAACGCTATGAGATTTACCATGGCGTGACCATCCGCGACAATGCTCTGGTCAGCGCGGCCGTGCTGTCGGACCGCTACATCTCCGACCGTTTTCTGCCTGACAAGGCCATTGACCTGGTGGATGAGGCGGCAGCCAGACTGCGTACCGAAATCGACTCGCGCCCCCAGGAACTGGATGAGGTGATTCGCAAAAAGACCCAGTTGGAGATTGAACTGACTGGTCTGCGCAAGGAGAAGGATGACAGTTCTCGTGAGCGCACTGTCCGTCTGGAGGGCGAATTGGCTGAAATCAAAGCCAAGGCGGATGAACTTCAGGCGCGCTGGGAGGCGGAGAAGCAGCAGATTGCTCGGGTGCGTGAGTTGAAGGCCTCGCTGGAACTGGCCCGCAATGAGATGGCCAAGGCGGAGCGCAACGGCGTCTATGACAAGGCGTCGGAACTGCGTTACGGCACCATTCCTGGAATCGAGCGTCAGATTGAGAATGCCGAGTCACGGGCGGTGGACTCCCATGAGCAGCGTCTGCTCAAGGAGGAGGTCGATGAAGGCGACATCGCCGAAATCATCTCCCGCTGGACCCATATTCCAGTCGCCAAACTGATGGAGGGCGAGCGCGAGAGACTGCTGAAACTGGGCGAGCAGCTGCACCGTCGCGTGGTTGGCCAGGAGGATGCGGTGGCGGCGGTCTCGGAGGCCATTCTGCGGGCGCGCGCCGGCCTGAAGGACCCGAACCGTCCTATCGGCAGTTTCATCTTCCTCGGGCCGACTGGTGTGGGCAAGACCGAATTGGCCAAGACCCTGGCGGAGTACCTGTTTGACGATGAACGCGCCATGGTGCGCATCGACATGTCCGAGTACATGGAGAAGCACACGGTGTCGCGCCTGGTGGGGGCGCCTCCCGGATACATCGGCCATGACGAGGGTGGGCAGCTTACCGAGGCGGTGCGCCGCCGCCCCTACTGCGTCCTGCTCTTCGATGAGATAGAGAAGGCGCATCCCGACGTGTTCAACATCCTGCTTCAGGTGCTGGACGACGGACGGCTCACCGACTCCCGCGGGCGTCTGGTCGATTTCAAGAACACGGTCATCATCATGACCTCCAACATCGGCAGCCGCGACATCGTGGAGTCCGCTGGGCAGGATGAAGCCAAGATGAAGGAACGGGTGCTGGCGCAGTTGCGCCAGGCGTTCCGCCCCGAATTCCTCAACCGACTGGACGACATTGTGGTGTTCCATCGTCTGGAGAAAAGCCACATTGCGGCCATTGTCAGCCTTCAGGTGGAGTCCTTCCGCAAGCGTCTTGAGGCGCAGCGCATCGCTCTGGAGATTTCCGATGCAGCCTGTCAGGCGCTGGCGGACGAGGGGTACGACCCTGACTACGGCGCCCGTCCGCTGAAGCGTGTCATCACGCGCCGTCTGGAGAATCCCGCCTCGCGGATGATTATCGCAGGCGAACTTCCCGAAGGCTCCACCCTGCACATCGACTATGCCAACGGCGAGTTCTCGCTGAAAGGGTGAGTAGGGGACTAGGTGTCTAGGTGCCTAGGTGTCTAGGTATCTAGGCGCCTAGGTGATTTTTTCCCCTTCTTGCTTTTTTGTATGCCTTCGCCTAACATATCGCCATTTTGAGATTAAGCGAATCAACGTTTCTTTTTTTCTGTTCGTTTTCTGTTATCTTAACAAGTTTTGTAACTATTCAGAACCCCCACCTGTTTTGCCATGCACAGAATCAGATTTGCCATTTTATCTTG
Organism: Victivallales bacterium; assembly: GCA_017431185.1. The sequence goes on from JAFRLP010000527.1 coordinate 1,885, forward strand.
ACATGCCAAGCGTGAGACCCCAACTTGCCCGCGAGGCCTTCAGGCCTCGCGGATTGAAGTAGCTTGGGGTTCTGAATAGTAACCAAGTTTTTTGGATAGATTTCGGCAAAATGCTTCAGCGCAGGATGCGTTGGCTGCCCCCGCAACCGGCTATTCAAAGCCTCGTTCAGGATGGCGCCTGGTATTTCTGCGAAGCCAGGGAAGACTGTAGTTTTTGGACATTCACTTCGCGCGGCAGGCAACCGTCCGCAATGCACAAAGCGGCGGCAGTGCCGGCGCCTTCACCGGTAATCATGCAGCCAGGGACGACCCGTACAGAGGCCTGCATGGCCCGGTCCGTGGAGATGCATCGTCCTGCAACCAGAAGATTGACGGTGTTTTTCGGCAATAATGCCCGATAGGGAATACCGTAATTTTCGCCAGGTGCATAGGCGATACTGACGATGTACTTTTCAACGGCTGACTGTTTTGCGGCATCATCCACGCCCGAATGGATGTCGATGGGATAAGCAAAGGAACCGATGTCATCATCAAAATGACGACGGTTGAAATAGTCGTCGGCAGTCATTCGGTATTCCCCGACAATCCGACGGGACTCGCGCACACCAAGCATGTCAGCGGAGAGAGTCAGCGAACTATGTTCAAATCCTTTTACATGTTCACGGTAGAATTGGTGATATTGTTGTGCCAGGTCACGGCCTTTCCGCCATGCTTCGCTGCGGGAGAACACATCCAGCACATCGGTATTGTAAATATGTCCGATATTGCCGGAACCGCTGCCATCCCCATTGCGGAAAAAACCGACAAAGTGGTGCTCCTGAACTGGAAGCCGATTGTCTTTTGCAGCGTCTTTCCACTCTTTTTGGCCGATGCCGTTGCGCCGGTCATCGGGATATTTGACATTGTCGTACATGACGCAGAGGGTTGGCGCCATGACTCTGCCCTCTTCGTCACCGTATTCGAAGGGAACCCCTGCCAGAGCAGCCAGGTTGGCATCCCCCGTGCAATCGACAAAGATTCTGCCACTGACCGCAAAATTACCGCACGGGGCAAAGCATTTCAATGCCTGCAAGTTGCCTTTCTCGGCCACACAGTCGGTTACAATGGTTTCGTAAATGACTCTGACTCCTGCTTCCGCCAGCATCTGGTCCGCGATTTTTTTCACGCTTTCCGGGTGGATGTTCTGCCAGCGGTAGTTGGTTTCCGCCAGTTTCATGTCCGCGGCAATACGTTCCACGAATTCACGGCAGATTCCGTCGGCAAGAATTCTTTTGCCGTCGCCCATGCAGATAATGCTGGTAAGCAGTCCGCGTGAGGCCATGCCGCCACAGCAGCCGCTCTGTTCAATCAGCAGTGTCTTTGCCCCGTTGCGAGCGGAGGCGACTGCGGCGGCAATGCCGGCTGAACCGCCGCCGACCACCACTACCTCGGCAGACGCTGCCACTTCAAGTTCCCTCGCAGGGAATAAAAACTTTTCTTGCATGGCACAGTTCATTTTTGTTCAAGCGTTATGATGACCGGAATTCTGGCAGGAACTTCCAGTTCGATGGAAAGCTCATTGCCCTGGTTGAATTTCTGCTGTGCGGGGTACAGAGTTTGATAGGTATATCCTCCCAGGGGCAAAGATTTTTGCAAATCGGCCTTCACCTTCTGCGCTTGCTCGGAAATATTGTAGAGCACCAGCGCATAAGAGCCATCGGGAGCCTGGAATACTGTCCCGATGACCGCATCCATCAGAATGTCATAATATGCGGCACTATAGCTCCGATGCCATTTGACCCGCAGCGGTTTGACATGGGAAATGATTTTCGGTGGACGGAGAAGCTGACCGTAAACAAAATACTTTTTTCCTGCGGCATAGGCCGCATAGCGTTCTCGGGAAGTCGCCTGTGCGATTTCCTTGTTGCCGTAGGTATAAAGCAGGTTGAAAATATTCCAGCCGGGTGTCACGCCCCAGCAGAGGGCGAGCGCATTTTTGGCAACATAGCCAAGCGCATTGTCACGCTCCGTATCATAGCGGCTGGGCCACAAACCGTGCATCATGCTATAATCGCCGTAAACCGTCTGCGCCATTGGGATGGCTGTTACCCGGTCGCCCTCCAGGTATGCGTTGGTCGTATTGCAGACCAGGTAGCCGTCCAGGTAAGCGATATTGCCCTCCCAGAAACTTTCCGCAGTGAAACAGAACTCTGGATTGACTTTGCGGGCGCGTGCGCGAATTGTTTCCAGAAGTTGCCACTGGCCTTTGACATAGCCCGTCCCGCCGCCTGAATCCGAGGAACATGCTGGTGTGAAGTTCAGATAAGTGCCGCCATGATTTCCGGAATCAAGATAAGCTGCGCGGAAACCGGCTTCGGCCATCTTGACGATATTGTCGCCGAGTGCCTTGGCCCAGACTTCGCCAGGATAGGCAATGATATCCTGTTCGGTTCTTTTGTAAGGCCATTTGATATACTGTCCGTAATAATTGCGAACCAGATTCTTTTTCGCCAGCTCCGGGTCTTTTTGGAAACTCGGGCTGTAGTCCGCCCAGCTGATGCACTGGATGTAGCCCATGATGCTGACCTCATTTTCCTTGAGCGACTTGAGGATTTGCCGATCTCGTTCGGTCAGCGGGAAGCGGTCGGGATCGCCGTCATGGAACAAGGTGGTGTGGCTTCCCCAGTAACTCAGAAAAACGCCCAGCGGGTATTGTGGAAAATCCTTGCGGAAACGGCGCATCATCGGCTCCTCCGTGTCATGCCTGGTGCCGGGATACTGTCCCCATTCAGCGATATCCTTAAACCATTGCGGCAGGTTTTGGCGGACATTCGTCTTGCCCTCCTTGCACCAGGTTTGAGCTGTTGCCCAGTCTCGGTATATCTGGCAGCCGTCATACCAGTCGCCGTTGAAAACCTGAATCAGAATCGGATATGGGATTCGCCATTGTTGCGGCACCTGGCGCATATTGTCGGGAATATTACGTACTGTCCAGGAAACGCCGTTTTTCTGGTCAGAGGAGATATCCCAGCGTTTGGCATATTGTTCGGGATCGTGGACTCCAAGATAGAGTCCCTGGCCGCTGTTGTAAAAGGCATCCATGTGCATGCTGTGGCCTGAACGGTTGGGTTGATAGATGCGATTTTTTTGAAACAGGCCTTTTTCCACAGGATTCCGAATCAGCCTGCCATTGAAAAAAGGCGTTGCCAGAAAATCCTTGTCCGCCTGTCCGTTGAGTCCGCCGAGACCGCCGAGAGCAGGGTAGTCAAAATAGAAGACGGTATATTTTTTTGAACGGTTGGCAAAACCGCCGCTGAAGACAAATGATTTGCCGTCTTCGGATATTTTGATTTCCACCTGAACGTCAAGCACCCCTTTCTCCCCGCCGATATTGAGATTTTGCCAGCGCATGGCGACTGTTTTGTCGTCCGCTTTCAATTCAGTCTGCGCATTGGCGGAATCAAGGGCATTGATTATCAAATCGGTTGTTGAATCATCCGTGTTTTTGCCGCCGCCGTTGTCATCGCGTTCTGGGTCAACTGAAAGCGGAGCCGCCTCTGGCAGTTTCAGGTTGGAGATGTCAATTTTCTTGAGGGTTATTGACCAAATGGACTTGCGGACATCATAATTGATGAATTCCGTCTTGTTGTCTTTGATGATGCTGTCCATGCCGCCGCCCTGGCATGGATGCAGAAAATGGATTTCAGCAAGAACAGTCTTCAGTTTTGCAGCGGCAGGCATTTTTTCCGCCGAGGCCGGAACAACAGTGACATCATCGAAATCAGCAACCTCGCCCTGGGCGCGAATAATGACGTTGCAAAAACGAACTTTGGAAGGAACATCCAATGGCAACTCAAAAGATTGCCAGCTGTTTTCAAGGGGGAGCCAATCCTTATGCAGCGGGACTGTGACATATTCTGCATTGCGCATGCTGCACATCAATTGAAAGCCCCCTTTGCCTCTGGCACGCAGCCGCAACAGCCATTTCCCTTCCGCGCCCGGGATGTTTGAAGTGCGGCAGAAGGCAATTCCTTGAGGCGTAATGCGGAGAAATTGGTGGCCGCCATCCGCCACGACAAATATGCTTCCCGTTCCTTCGGCCATGACCCATTCCAGAGGGGCGCACTCCGCTTTGTCATTCTCAAAACTGCCGTTGGGAATTTGCATTGGGCGTGGCGGAATGTAAGGCTGCGGTGATTTTTCCTGGCTCAATCCCAGTTTGAAATTGAGCATCGTCATGAGCCATGCGGGATAAGTCTGACCTGTGGCCGTTCCTGCACCGGAAAGACTGGCTCCGTAGGTTATGCTGTCGCCAAGGCAGAGAATCCGGTCGTTGTCTTTGACCTTGCCATCAAGGGATTTCGTGACAGTTTCCGCAAGTAGTTTTGCTCCTTCTGCGGTAAGATGCAAACCGTCCTTGCTTTTGGAATTGGCAATGTTGCGGACCAGGCTTGTTCGTGCGTCCGATGCACCGCCGTTCTGCATTACAGCAGCATGAAAATCATTGAAAATGACTTTTTGCTCCGCAGCGGTTTCAGCAATGATTTGGTTGTATTTCCTGATGCGCTCAGACGGTTGAACACCATCGTCGTATTTATGTCTGGCGACGAGGTAACTGTCCAGGCAGGGATTGCAGGAATTGAGCACAATGGTCTGGACCTGATTCTTTCGGGCTAGGGCAATCATTTCAGCCAGATTTTTTCTGAAATCCGTTTCAGAAACCAGTGCTTCCGAATTGATCGCATCATTGGCACCATAGCCGATGACCAGTATTGTCGGCTTGTATTGTATCAGAAGAGTGTTGATACGTTTGACACCACGCTGGGTATTGTGCCCGCCGATTCCACCGTTAATGACCCGCACCTGGGCCGTAAGCAACAGCGGGAGAAGCAATATTAAAAGCGCAATCCTTTTCAACATATTTCCCTGCCTATAACTTTATTGTGCAAATAACTGTTTCATGAACGCGGAAATCATCTTTCAGTTCACCATCGCCGACTGCTCTGGCACTGCCGTCGGCGCACCAGACATTGGCTTTTTTCGAGTGGCGCGTGTGAACGGTGTACTTGTTGCCGTAGGAACCATTGCCGAGTAAAGGCACATTGCTGACCTGAATGCCGTGATTGGTCGTTCCCGGACGATATAGTGCGCTGTCCATCAGCATGATGAATCTTGACGATGAAAACGTGTATTCTGTATTCTCGAGGTCATAATCCTGGAATTTGGTAATACGGTACGCCCAAGTCTTGTTGACGTCAGCGGCAGAGTTTTGCCTGGAACGGATGCCGTAGGTAAAATTCTGATCAAATTTGCTAGGCTTGGCGATAGGGCATTTGGCAGTAAGTGTTTCGGTCGTCCCGATTTTGATATATCCTGCCAGGTGAAGCTGATAGCTCCAATAAAGGTTTTGAGAGGCCCCGGCAGCCAAAACAGGAAAAAAGCCATTGTTGTCATCCGCATATAGCAACAATGTGGTGCCAATTTGTTTCAGATTGCTCACGCAGGAGACGGCCCGTGCCTTGTCCCGTGCCTTGCTCAAAGCCGGCAACAGCATGGCTGCCAGAATCGCGATAATCGCGATTACGACAGAATAATCATTTGCATTCTAGTAAAAATGGTGTATATTAAGCAAAAGGTTTTTTCTCACCGTCAGAAGAAAAAAAGGCAAAAAAAGGAAAGGTTCACTAAAATGAAGGACACAGGAAAGCAGAGCAAGAAGGTCATCATCTACGCAAGGCAGTCAAGCGGCAGCGATGACCAGAGCGAGTCCATTGATTTCCAG
>JAFRLP010000528.1 GCA_017431185.1 Victivallales bacterium
GGCTACCATGATGCCATCCTCCCCGCGGACATCTTTGAACAGTGGAGAAAGGCATTCGAGGAATCCCCCGCAGTGCAGCATTGCGAGAGGATGCTGGATGAAACACTCCCGTTGCCAGAGCGAAAGTATGGTTTTGCCGGTGACGAAACATTTAAGGAGGTATGGTCAAAGTGCAGGGAAATGGTGCGCCTGGAGTTATGGCGTGTCAGATTTGCATTGGAGGCCAAAGACATCCATGCCGCGCAACAGGCATTGCAGCGCATTGATAGAATCACCGATTTTCTGCAACAGGACTACAGTCTGTCCACTGGCCTGGCTTGGCTGTCCATTGAGAAATTGCGCCCATTGGCATTGTCAAGGATTCTCGCCAGCGGTCTTGCCGGCGAACAGTGGCTGCTGAGTCAGGAGGCCTGGCTGCTGGAGAAGGAAAGCCGTATCTCGGATGCGCACAGGCGGATGATTTTGAGCGAGGCCGTCACCATGCTGGGTGTCATTGACATCCAATTGGAGCGGATGGAGCGGAGAAGCCGCGCCCGGTTCCTGACCATTCCGGAAGCCTGGCTGTTTTTGGGGCGTGAGGGCGCTGTCTTGGCAAAGGACTATTGCATCTCTGATTTCGCCGATTTCCCTGAAAAGCCCGCAGGAATCTTAGCGGGAATGCTGGCGGCGGCTCTGCGTCAGATGGGAACAAGGAAGATTCCGGAACTGGTTGCCGCCCTGCGGATTTCACGGGGGATGGTTGCCGCCGAATTGGCGCGTCTCAGGACTGGCCGGTATCCAGAGACGCTTGATAATCCGCCAATGGACCCATTCTCGGGAAAGCCGCTGAAATACACTGTCGGCAAGACCATGGTTGCAGAGTGGCTTTTCATGCCAGATGAGGACGACACTCCCCTGAAGATGACTCCTGATTTGCAAAAACAGCTGGGATGGACGGACGAGTGGTGCGCGATATTGTCTCGCCCGAACAAAGGAAAATACACATTCAAGAAGGAATGGCGCAATGTGGCCGCCGTCCAGTTCTGGAGCGTCGGTCCTGATTGCGTCGATGACGGAGGTGTCCGCTTGCCAAAGAATTTGGGAGGAAAGGCGAATGACGACCTCCGTTTCATGATTCGGCTGGACACGGAACACCCTTGATGACAATCGCAGGAAATCCTTTGTCCAAAGAATTTAGTCCGCTTTCGCTTGGCGGAGCGGAGGCTGACCGTAGCGGATGTCGTCCATGCGGAGTTCTGGCGGGGGGAGGGGCTGGCGGGCAAGCCAGAGAGTGACCAGCGCGATGGCCTTGTCGAGGTCGCCGTCAGGGAGCCAGTGGATGGGGTGGCCGTCACGCTCCAGTTTGCGGAACCAACCGTCCTGGCGTTTGCAGAATTGCCGGATATGCGCCAGGAGCGTGTCGCGCATCTCCTGGTAGGTGAGCGCCCCTGTGAGGTGCCTGGCGGCAAAGCGGTATTCCAGCCCCAGCCATTCCATGCGTTCCCAGGAGACGCCTTGGCCGTGAAGGCGGCGAACCTCGTCAAGCAGGCCTTCCTTGAGCCTGGCGTCCAGCCGCTCTTCAATCCGCTGCCGGACGGTCTGGCGGCTGTACCATGGCGCCAGAATCAACGGTTCACGCAACAGCGGCTCGCCGTTGATGACCTTGGCGCTGCGGGCCAGTTCGATGCCGCGGATGACACGGCGCACCTGCGTCAAATCCGTTCGGGCGAACAACTCGGGCGGAGCCTCGTTGCGCAGCATCTCCACCAGTTCGGGCAATGGCCGCCCCTCCAGTTCCGCTCTTAATTCAGGGGAGGGGGCGCCGCCGTCCTGGTCATACCCGTCCAGCAGGGCCTTCAGATAGAGGGGCGTGCCGCCGCAAAGGATGGGGAGGCGGTTGCGTGAGCAGATGCCAGCCACGGCCTCCTGCGCGAGTTTCAGATAGGCGAACAGATGGAAGTCCTCATTGGGGTCTGCCACATCCAGCAAGTGACAGGGGACGGGGATTCCGCCCGTGGTGTACTCCGTCATGTCCTTGCCTGTGCCGATGTCCATGCCGCGGAACACCTGGCGTGAATCGGCGCTGACGATTTCGCCGTCAAAGCGGCGCGCCAAGGCGACCGCCAGCCTGGTTTTGCCTGTGGCTGTCGGCCCAGTGACCACCAGGCAACGGTATGGGGGGGAGGGCATGGTCACTTGGATTCACCCTTGGCTGGTTCGCCCTG
>JAFRLP010000054.1 GCA_017431185.1 Victivallales bacterium
CCAGCGTGCCGTCCAGAAAACGCTTCCCGCCGCCGCCCGTCAGCGCTTCCAATGCCTCGCGCTGCAAAACCGGCCGGTGGACGAAAACCTCACCCATTTCCAAAGAGTCAGTTCAATGGCGCCCCCGGAGGCAAGACACCCCGGGAGGCCGCCACATTCTCAAGCTGCTCCTGCCGCACCTTCTGGTGGGCATCATGTTCTCCCATGAACGACAGGGTCGCCGCATTCATCGGCGCATCGGCGTCCCAGTCGTCGGCATTCAACAGCAGTCCCCACCGCCAGCTGCCCGAAAAGGCCACGCCGTCCTTGCGCAAGGGGTCGAGGCCGGCATACTTGGTCAGGTAGGTGTTGAGCTGGAAGCGCCACTGGCTGTCCATGGTGACCATCTGGATGCGGGAGGCATAGTCCATGAAATGCGCCTGCGCATCGTTGCTGAACGGCGAGATGTTCTCCCAGTTCGCCGAGACGTGCGCCATCTCCTCCACGTCGAAGACATAGATGACCTGCTTGCCCTCGACCGTCCACGGCATCAGGTAAAAAGGCGTCAGCTCCTCGGTTGGCACCGAGGAATCCCCCTCGTCCTCCTTGGCCGACGGCTTGGCAATCTTGTCCGTGGACAAACGCCAGGGCTTCGGCATGATCAGCCGTCGCTGCTTGTCCATGGTCAATGTCCCTCTTTGGGTAAAGCGGGGCAGTCTGAAATTTGCCAGGTTCGTTACCATCGGAATGGCTGACGGGGGTGCGCATTCCCCTATTTTCACCATTTAATGACTTTTTCTTCCTATTTCCCCCTAAATTAACCCGTGAAATCCATTTTTCCAGCAAAAAAACAATAATTTTTGAAAAATTTTTAATTTTTTTTGCAAAATACAGGGGTTGAGGCGGTTTTCGCTTCCCCTAAACGCCCCTTTTACCCCTTTTTGAAATACTTTTTCCTTGGGAAAGCGCCTCTGAGACGCTTGGGACACTGGGACGATTGGGTTCCTGCTGCCCTCCCCTTGCCTCTAAGGTGTCCCTATCGTTCCGCGAAACCCATGTGTCTCATTTGGGGCAAATCATCGACATAATTCTTCCCCCTGCTCCGTTTTGTATATTCCCTGAATCCGTGAATTTGCGTAAAGGATGTAGCGTCGGCGCCTCGCCGACGGAATATGTTGTGGTGACGCCATCGTCACCACAGGGTTAACTCACGGATTCAGGATACTTTTTCATTGGGCAAGCGCCTCTGGGACGATTGGGACAGCTGGGACGATTGGGGTCCTGCCGCCCTCCCCTTGCCTCGAAAGTGTCTCTATCGTTCCACGAATCCCATGTGTCTCATTGGGGGTAAATCATCGACATAATTCTTCCCCCTGTTCCATTCTGTATATTTTTATAGTATTAGGCGATATTCCCCACGGCGATCTCCCACGCCACGCCGGGAATACCCTGGCGCGACTTCCTCAATATGCTTTTAGCGCCGCAACCCACCTGGCCGCCGCTGCCCACCGCCGCGCAGCACCGCGCCAACGGAGGAAAGACCAAACGCCCCATGAACTGGGCCGCCGAGATGGATTTAATTTCCGAAAATGGTCAGAAGACAGATGTAAATGAAATAGAACAAACCTGCTGCTCCGGGAAGCAGAATGAAGAACAATCCCAGATATAGTCCTCTATCCTCTTTAACACGAAGCAATTTCCACCACCAGGGATAGAAAAAGAATGCCACTGCCAAGGATAGCAACATCAAGACAATAGGACCAACTTTTCCCATGGCTGATCAGAATCTGAATGTTAATCTCTCTGTAAATTCAACATAGTACGTGCAGAGCATATCAAAGCGACATCTGGCACGGCGGACGTGGGCGCCGTAGCCGACAGCGCATCCAGCAGCTTGACCAAGGTATCCAGTGCTGTTAATATAACACGCGCAGAGGAAAATATCGCTATTGCCGTCGACCAATAGGCAAAGCACTGGATAAAAGGAGGACATGGTTTGAAAAGTTAGGTGATGCATCTATTCGCTTTAACGTAGTTATTGGTACAGCCAAAAAACTTGCAACGCCTCTTCAGAAAGCTACCGGACAATTACAGGGACTTGGCGAGAAGGCGAAGTCACCGAGCACTTCTGCCAGTGCGATGCCAGCACTACCTTCCCCAATGGCGCAAGTATCGACAGTACCCATCTGCCCCAAAATCCACGGTTTCAGGAGCAACCCAAGAAGTCATCCTCTTGCACCACAAGCCAGTTTTCAGGCCCCCTGCGGACATGGCAAAATTCAACCCCAAGCCATACAACAATGTTCAATCAGACACCCCGTGGAACAAAGCCAAACAAAAAAAGGCAAATTATCCGGCAAATATCATCAGGAATCCGGCGATGGCCCCCAGGAAATAGCCCAGCACCTGCAATAGCGTCAGTTCCCGTCCGGAGACTTGGTTGACCAGCGAATGCGCCTCGGCGGGGTCCAGGCCGTTGACCGCCCGTTCAATGCGTCCAGGCAAATCCAGCCTCGCGATAACCTCATCGGAATGCACGGCGAGTTCCTGTTCGATAAGCTTTTGCAGATAGGGAAGCAACTTGCCGGCAATGGCGTTCCACAGGCCGCCGTTGTCGAAGAGTTCCCCCAGCATCCCCGGAAGTTTCTCCTGGAGATAATCGGCAATGGTTTTTTCAAACTGTGGAGTATGCTCATCAATAAAGCGATCCAGAGCCTGTTGCGCCTCTGCCGTCTGAAGATGCTCCCGCAGCCGCATGGCCAGACTGCCGACCTTGTCGGCAAACAATTCCAGGGTCTCCGCAGTGGACAGACGCTCGGCAATCAGCTGCTCGATTGATGACCAGTCCAGGTGATTCAGTATCCCATCGACCACCGCGTCGGCACCGCCGAACATCGCCAGCATCATTCCGAAACGCTGGTCAAGGTATGCAATCGCCGCCGGACGCAGACTGGAACGCAGGAAGGAAGTCAATTGCGGGACATTTCGCCGCAACTCCGTCAAGATTCCCTCGGCGACCTTCGCCCGGTTCTCTGGCTTCGAGAGATACTGCTCGGCGCAGAATGCCACCAGCCGGGCGATCTTCTCCCCCCTCAACTGGTCGTCCAAAACGACCTTGAGTGACCTGCTGGCGTAGGGCACTAGAAATGCCGCGATGGCCTGACCATTCGTGGAAACCGCCTCGCCCACGGTCCGCCTTACCCGCGCCAGAATCTCCGGATTCCGCAAAAATGCTCCGGCCAGTTCAGTGATGGTCTGGGCCAGTTCCGCAGGAGGCAACAGCCGTTCGGGGATGGTCTTGCCCAACGATTTTGCCAGACGCGGCTGGTTGCGCGGAATCACGCCCCAGAAAGGACCATGCTTCGTATAAGGACGGAACAACAGCCAGATGGCCAGGTAGTTCGTCAGGTAGCCCACCGCCGCCGCCGTGAGGACAGGCACCAGCCAGGTGTTCACCCACAGCCAAGGCAATGTCCAACCGAAACCATGACGTGCCACGCTCAGAATGACCAGCGCCAACAACGTCAGCCAGCTGACCGCGGCGACCGTGCGGTCCAGCAACCGCAGTGCGGTTCGTTCTTCCCTTGGCTGGAGTTCTTCCTCAGGCATCTTTTATTTCACCGAAATCGTCTTGGAGACGGATTTCCCGGAGGCAAGCTCCGTGACCGTGGCAGTATAGACACTCCCGACGGGCGTCTCGGCGGGAACCGTAAAGGACCACTCCAGCCGCCCATCCACGGCACAGCCGTACCCGGAACCATCCAGCGTCTTTCCGTTTGCATCCGCAAGCGTGACTTCAACCGGAATGAGCGCCTCGACCGGCGTTCCGCCCGCAGTCAGAACCTCAGCGGAGAATGCCGTGGCAATGTCCGCCGAGACCTCGGCAGGAACCTCAAGGGACACCGCCTCAATCGGCTCGTCCAACAACAGGAACAACCGTCCGTCATTGGTCTCGTATTGCACAGGAATCGTGGTCACCCCATCTTTGGACTCAAAGGGCACCTCGACATGGCGTGATAATTCATAAACTGATGACACACAACGATTTATAGTTATTTCTCCAGAATTTGGCACGCCCTTCTCCATCGTGCGCTTCCACTGGCCGATGTAGTCGCCG
>JAFRLP010000529.1 GCA_017431185.1 Victivallales bacterium
CCTTGTTTACGGCAGGTTAGCGCAGAAACAACAAGCCCTCAAGGCCACGGTAGGACTTGAGGGCTTGCGGAAAATGGATGGTCGGAGCGGTGGGATTTGGACCCACGACCTACTGCTCCCAAAGCAGTCGCGCTACCAAGCTGCGCTACGCTCCGTCAAACACGGGAATAATATATTTGCATATTGGCATTTCGCAACTGGGTTGGTAAGAAAAAGGTCATTCTAAAGCAAATATCAGGGTAATTCCCTGCTAATTGACATTGGGCTACGCCGAAGACACCGCAAAGCGACAAACCTCTTAAAGGCGAGCGCTGCTCCCGAATCAGTGCGTTTCCTTCGACAATTGATAAGGTTGCAAAACACCGCCATCAATTGTCAAGCAATGGAAAATGTGACGTATTTTCCAAAAAAGGTTATGAGGGAGGATTGCTAGTGGACAATGGGTGGGTTATATTTATCAAGAGGCGATTGCCAAACAACCATCCAACCGCCAAAACGCCGTCCGCGAGGGCGAAGGGCGAAAACGAGGCGTATTAGCATACGTTGAGTTTGGGCACTGAAGCGTCTCGGAACGCCATGAAGGCGGATGGGATGAGAGTTTTGCCATCACCTCTCAAGGCAATCGTTTTTGCCAACGCCCCATTACCGCTCAAGACAATAGTTTTTGCCAACACCCCGTCTTGCTTCAAAAAGGACCTTCATGCCACTTCACCACTCTTACGAAAAAGATTCCTTGGTCACTTTCGGCTCCAGCGAAATCTTCAACCGCGTGCTGTACGGCGGTCACGCCAATGATGCCGAGCAGGGCCGATTCTTCACCTTTGCAGGTGACACTCCCATTTTTATGGGCGGGGCCAGCGACTATACGCGAGATACTTGGTGCTACCAGGCCAAACAGGGCATACTGCTCTCTGGGCTGGCCATGACGCCAGGATTCGTCCTTGCCTCTGGAGACAGCGACGGCTACTCCTGCTGGTTCCATAAAAGCACGGATGTCATCTCCTCCTGGCATCACGGCTGGATGGAGTACCGTCTGACCAGATTTTCACCTTATTTCCCAGATGTGAATGTTCAGATAGCCGTCTATCCGCTCAACCCCGACGACGGCTTTCTGGTGCATTATGACATCACCACTGATCAGCAGGTCATCTTCTGCGCTGGATTCGGCGGAATCACCCCTTTCTTCGGACGCTTCGAGGCCACCAACTCCAAGCACCGCAATCTCCGCGACGCCGACTTTGACGGCAATACCGCACGTCTCACCGAGGGCGGCGCCGCCATTGACGGCCCAGGCGGAACCACCATGCGCATAGGCACCGATTTCGACGCCATTCCGGAACTGGCATCCCATGCCGCCATGCTGGAGAGCTTTCCATCCACTTTTCTGGGCAACCACACAGACGGCACGGAATGCGTTCGTCTGACCAAAATCATTCCTGCTGGGGGACGGCTCTGCGGCAATCTCATCGTGCTTCAAAACAGCAGTGACGAGCACCTGAAAGAGCTTTTGGCGGAGCGTGAGCTGCCACGCCAGTTGCGTACCCGTATCCGTGCCAAATATGCCGCGCTTGCATTCCATACGCCAGACCCTGTGCTGGATGCCAGCGTGCCTGACACCGCCATCGCTCTGGACGCCTCGTTCCATGGCAAATCCTTCTATCATGGCGCCATCGGGTATCATGCCCCCTTCCTTGGCTGGCGCGGATGGTATGCCCCTGTTCTGCTCGGCTGGCTAGACCGCGTTCGGAGTGCCATCATGAGCCATTTCGACACCATCACTCCTGCAACAGGGCCTGAGAGGGTCTGGTGGGACGGCGCGGACCGTCCCGACCTTGACCATGAGGGCACCCAGTATCATCATCTGCAAGATTCCTCTGGGCATTTGACCGCATTGCTCCATCGGGATGACATCTACGACATGCAGGAGGTCGCGATGGACATGACCCTCTATTATCTGGAGGCCAGTGCTGACGATGCGACCGCCGCCGCAATCTATGACCGTCTGCTTGAGCTTTTGGACTGGGAGGAGCGCATTCTTGACCCCGACCATGATGGTCTCTACCAGAATTTTCTCAACACCTGGATTTCCGATGGACACAGTTACAACGGCGCCGGCTGCGCCCAGTCCAGTTGCTACAACTATGCCGCCAATGCGCGGGCGGCGGCGGTGGGGCGCCGTCTGGGGCGTGACGTCTCCGCCCTGGAGGCCCGCGCCGCCAAAATCCTCGCCGCGCTTCACCGGAAACTGTGGCTGAGCAATCCCGGCGTGCTGGCGGAGTCCGTGGACACGATGGGGTCGGGGCTGGTTCATCCTTCGCCAGAACTCTCGACGACTTACCTGGCCATTGACTGCGGGGCCCTTTCCCAAATGGAAGCCTGGCGCGCCCTGAAGTGGACGGAACGCAACATCAAGACCGTGCGCACGGCGGGGCGTGGGGGAATGCTCTACTTTTCCTCCCAGTGGCTGCCCAAGAAATACTCCACCTACGGCATCTTTCCGGCGGAGAACGCGGCCCTGGCCCTGGCGTTCTACCAGGTGGGCCTGGCAGACCAGGCGTCTGCCATCCTCAATGGGCTGGTGGACGCCTTTGCCCTTTCTCCCTATCCGGGCTCCATCACGCATGTCCTCTCCGCCCACGGCGGGACGGACAATGGCGACATCGACTTCACGGACGTCTCCAGCTGCTATCTGCGTCTGGTGCTGGAGGGACTCTGGGGCGTGCGGCTGCGCGGGCGCCAGGCCACTGTCGCTCCGCAGTTGCCGAAGGAGTGGCCGGAGGCCTCGCTCGCCCTGCCAGCCATCTCTGTCCATTTCCATCGCACGGATTACCAGGATGAACTGAGCATCCATTTTACAGGTGACGAGGTATTGCTGCGACTGCCGTTGCGCTTTGCCGAAGTTGACCAGTTGCAGGTCAATGGCGTGGATAGCGAATATGAGCGGGTGCGCGGCATTGGACAGCCTTGGCTGGAGGCGAAATTGCCAGGTGGCCAGGCACTGGTTCGCGTCATATATCGGGATGAGGCGCTGCCGACGGTGGCGAATGCGGAGCAGACCGTATGCCCAGGCGCCACAGCGGTGATTCAGGCCACCGCCGACATCGATGAGGTGATTGGCTGCGAGGGGAAAATGCGCGTGGTGGAGACCAACGGCAGACAGTGCATCGTGCAGTTGGAGCCAGATGCGACTGGTTTCCTTGACTGCCTGGTGAGGGCGGGCGATACCCTGTGCCCCGTCTCCTTCCAGGTGCTGGCGCCATTGCGGCGTCAGCCCGAGGTGACGGTCAGCGGGACACAGGTGTCCATTGACCTGCCCTACCACATCTCCTTGACGGAAATCCATCGGCAGGAGTTCCGCTCGCCGCGTCCGCAAGGGTATTCCATCGGCCAGCGTCTGAATGGCCGTTATGCCTGGGAGTGGAACCAGTACGGCCATAATGCCCTGGAGGTGGACGATTCGCTTCTCCGTGCCAAGCCTGTGCTGGTGACCCCAGGCGGCTGGCGTTTCCGGACGCCCGCCAACGGCTCGAATGTGGTGGCGGTCTCGCTTTGGGACAATTTCCCCGACTGCGTGGAAATCCCCCTGGCTGGTCATGCCCGTGCGCTGGCGGCCTTGCACTGCGCCACCACCAATGCCATGCAGAGCAAAGTGTGCAATGCCGTCATGGAAGTCGTTTATCAGGATGGAGGCTGCGAAAAAATCTCCCTCGTTCTGCCTGACAATCTGGACGATTTCCTCCACGCCCCCTATCAGCGCGCGTTTGAAAGCGTGCCGATTGGACGTGGCACGCACGCCAACGTCGCCGTAATCCCGCTTGACGCGGGGCGTGAACTGCGCGCCTTCCGAATGAGCGCCGTCGCCAACGAGGTCATTCTGGAGTTGCTGGCGCTGACTTGCCTGCGATAACTTCCGCCTCCCTGCGGCTTGCGACTGCGTCTGCCCCCGCGGCTTGCGCCGCGGGCACACAACAGAGCCCGCCGGGTGCGCCAGGACCTGCACCCGCGGCTTGCGCCTGCGCCTGCCCCTGCGGCTTGCGCAGCGGGCACACAACAGACTTTGCGTGGGTGAGCAGCCGCTCGCTGGTGTCGGACTGCACGGCGAGCCGGCAAAGGGCATCGCATACTGCTTTTCAGTTCAGCAGCCTTTTTTCGATTGCTTTCCGGGCTTCCTCAAGCAGCGTCAGTTGACGCTGCAGGTAGTCGTCGTTGAGAAAATAACTCGAAAACGAGGTGCTCAGGGCCGCAATCGTCTGTCCGTTGTGTCCGTTCACCGGCACACCGACCGAACTGATGCCGAAAACGCTTTCGTCGCGAACCAGCGCGTAGCCCAATCGACGGACTTCGGCAAGGCTTGCCTTGAGTTCTTTCGGGTCGCAAATGGTCTGCGGAGTCAGCTGGCGCAGGGGTTGCTGCGCCAGGAACGCATCCTGTTCCGTATCGGGAAGCGCACTCAGGAGCACTTTGCCCGCCGCAGTGGAATGGTATTGGTCGAGCCAGCACTGGCGAATCGAAATGCTGATTGGGGCGCGGCTCTCGATGACGTTGACCGCAATCACCTGATGCTGGTGAAGGACACCCAGAAAACTGGTTGCGCCGCTTTCGGCGCTGAGCTGCTGCAGGGGTTCCAGCGAAATGGTGCGCAGTTCCTTCCAGATGTCGATGCTGTTGCCGAGGATGAAGGTCTGCAGTCCGAGCGTGTAGCGTCCGCCGCGATGCTGGTCGAGGTAGCCGCGGATGTAAAGGGTGCGGATAAGGTTGTTGGCGGTGGCGGAAGAGACGCCGAGCCTGGCGGCGATTTCGCCGCTGCGGATTGGCCCGGACACTTTGCCGACGATTTCGAGAATGTCCAGCGCGCGTTCAACGGACTGGATCAGTGTCTTGCGTTTGCCGCGACCTGCGGAACTGCCGTTTTCGGTCATAATGTCTCCTTGCATTGCCTCCTTGTTATACCATAGCGTGGCCTTCCTGAAATTACAAGCGGCGCGGGAAAATTTCTCTCCTGTTTTTCAGGCAACGGGGGAGGCACCCGCGCAACACGCCCGCAATAAATACAATAATAATGTAAATCAGCGATACTATTTGAAAAAAATTGTAATTTTATCGGGAAGGCTCTTGACATTTCAGGAAAAAACGCATATAATATTACCATGACGTTTTTCAACCTTAACAAGAAGGAGCCGAGCCATGAAACAGGCCGTAACCGTCCCGAACTCCGCAGACGCCCGCCGTCCCCGTCGCTTCACGCTCATTGAGTTGCTTGTCGTGATAGCCATAATCGCCATACTCGCGGCGATGCTTCTGCCGGCGTTGGGCAAGGCGCGGGAGAAGGCGCGTGAGGTTGCCTGCCTGAACAATTTCAAGCAGATTGGGCTGGCGCAGATCATGTACAGCGACGAGAACGATGACTACATCGTGAACGGCTACACGGGGGCAAACGTGGCCAATCCCAACAACCTGTGGTTTGTGGTGTTGTCAGGCACCAGCTATGGAGGGTCTGCAAAGGTCGGCCCCGGATACGGCGTCCAATATTCAGGATGGGCAAAAGCGACCGGCACCTTCTATTGTCCCTCTGAAGGTCGGGGAAAATACAACTACACGGAGTATGCCCTGAACAGTTACCTGACGGGTGCGCGGGAGGAGCGCTACCGCAAGTTGAGGGCGGTATATGCGCCGACAGAAGCCCTGTTTGCCGGCGATTCCAACCTTAATAACGCCTGGGAGTTCTCCAACATCTACTCCATGGCCTTCCGGCACGGCGCGCCAGATGGCCGTGCGTTGGGCACCGACACCGTAGCGCCCCTCTCGAAAAGCGCGCGCGCCTGCGCCACCTATATCGACGGACATGCCACAGCCAGGAGTTTCAACGAAAACAAGAACCTCACGCTCAAAACCGAGGAACGCCACGTCACGAATGCCACGCCATCCTTCTCGCCATGCCTCTTCACAGGCTACACCTATGACGAATTGGGCGGCTCCGCCAAATAAAGGGGAGGGGTGATAGATGAGAAAGGTGCTCTCACTCATAATCCTGGGTACGGTGTGCTGCCTTGCAGTGCAGGCCATGTACCTGGAAATCGTCCCTGGCGCTGACGGGAACACCCAATTCGGGGCCGTCTCCGAGGTGACGGGCAGACTTTCGATCCGCGATGTGACGCACACCGTGAGGCTGGAGGGGGACGGCATGACCGTCTTGCAGAAAAGCCCTCTGCCTCCCGCGCCGATGAAACTGACACAGGACGACATCGCCCTCATTGAGATTACGCCTCCTGGGGCGGCAAGGCGAGAGTTCACCATCCGCCCGTCGGAGAAGGAGAGCCGCCTTGATGGCGGCTTCTGGACATGGGAGCGTCATCTGACCTGGGGTGAACTGGGAGTCACGTCCGCCTGCTTTGACGAAGAGTGGAGAATCCAGATTTGCCGCCAATACCAGAACCAGTCCGAGAAGGCGTACTACAGTTACCCCGAGGCGGCGCGTGTTGTCTTCAGGAGGCAGGGAAGCAATTTCTCGTTCATGGGTTTTGGCCCGCGCTGGAAAAAGTCTGGCTACGAGATTACCTGGACAACGGCGGGCACCGTGAAGGTCAACGCGCAAATCGTCTCCATCGAGAATCCCCGCAGCTTCAACCAGGTCATCTCCCAAGCCCCTGGCGTTCTGCGAAGCATCATGAACAACTCCACCGAGCGCACCCTGAAAATGGAATGGCTGAATCCGGGGACGCAGAGCCTCATAGGAAAAAGGGAGCTCACCTGGCTTCTGGTGAAGGACGGGAAAATGGCGGGGCCTGACTACGTGGACCCCGATCCGCCCCTGGTGTTGAAGGGGGCGTTCTACCCGCACAAAAACATCCTCTGCATCGATTTGAACTGCCAGAACAAAAGCAAGCTCCAGCGGTTCAAGGATGTGGTTTTCATCTTGACTGACGTCGGTGGCAAAACCATAATGGAGACGCCTGCGACGCAAACGTCAGAGGCCTTCACCGCACAGGTCGGATTGCCTCAACTGGAGGTCGGCAAGTACACCCTGCAAGCCAAGGCGGGGGACGCCCTTCTGGAGTGCGGCGACCATTTCCACGTGGAGAAGTTCGCCTGGCAGAACAAGGGCTACGGCATGGCACGCCTGGTGGTGCCGCCATTCAAGCCGCTGGACTACAAGGATGACGAAATCAAAGGGGCATTCACCTCATACCGAATGGGTGGCATCCTCTGGGACGAAATACGCGCCGACGGCAAAAACCTCCTGCGCTCCCCCGTGCGGCTCACAGGCAACGGCTCTGAATTCAAAATCAAGGCAAGACGCATTCTGGAAAAGGAGCATGACAGGGCCGTGGTTGAAAACGACCTGGAGATGCCAGGCTGGAAACTGGTGCTCCGACAGGAATACGACTACGACGGAATGTGCCGACTGATTCTGGATTTCACCCCGCAGGGTCTCCAGACGCTGGACGGAGTTGACCTGGAATTCCCCCTTGATGCAGGAGAACTGAAAATGTTCCACTCCCTTGGGGACGGGATGAGGCGCAACAAGTGCGGCTTCCTGCCCGAGGGCGACGGCACGCTATGGCGGGCGGACAAGCCCGCCATAGGTTCCCTGCCTGGCTTCCGTCCCTACATCTGGGTGGGCGGAATCCACAGGGGGTTCTGCTGGTTCGCCGAAAGCGACGAGGGGTGGGGGCGCGACGAGGGCGCCAACGCGGTCTCCCTGGAACGCAGGGGAGATTGCTCGACATTGGCAGTCCACCTCTTCTCCAGCGAAAGAGCCATCGACAAGCCGTTCTCCATCGAGATGGGCGTGCAGCCGACTCCCGTGAAGAAAGTCCAGCAGCCATACAGGGAACTGACAGGAACATTCTTCACCAGCTGGGTTCCCGATTCCAGCAAGACGTTGGCGTTCAACGGCAGCGGAAAGTTTATCGGGCAGAGGGTGGATGACGGACTGAACGTGCCGCCCGACAATGACTGGAGTTTCGTGGACTTCGTCCTCCAGAAGCAGTGGAAAACGCGGGCGGAGGTGGAGAAGGTGGCTTCCGAGTACCTGAAGAAACACAGTCTGTCTGACGACAACTGGTCGCGCTGGGGCGGAAAGGCCACGCCGGACTCGGCAATCCTGCTTCGGATGTGGCAGGGCGCGCGTTTCCACAAGACAGCGGACTACTTCTTCAGATACTTCAATCCGAGGGCGCTTTGCCCCTCATGGCCTGAAAGGGAGATGTACGCAAGCCAATGGTTCCTGGACAAGGGAGCGGCCGCAAGGACCTTCAATGACGAATACTGCTGCCATCCGGACGACGCATACATCGACTTCACGCTGCACCATGCTTTGCCCTACCTGGAGAGAAACTGGACGGGCATCTACTACGACAATTTCTATGACCTGGTGATGAAGGACCCGCTGGCGGGCACCTCCCGTGACACGCCGCGCAAGACGCCGTACTGGCCGATGTTCGCCATGCGCGCCCTGGTCAGGCGAACCGCCGTCATGCTGTGCGAAAGGGACATCGATTTCAAGGGACTGCCCGCCGTGATGATACACATGACGGACTGCAACGTCGTGCCCTGGCTCTCCTTTGCGGGAATAACCCTGGACTGGGAGATGCACTATGGTGACACGCCCTATCCCGAGCGCTTCAGCGATGCGTACATCCTGACCCACTCGCTGGGAACCCAGACTGGCTGCATCCCCTTTGTGCTGCTCAATTCGACAGGCGCAAGCGGCGCCAAGGCAACGGACTCCCTCCTGTCGCTCAGCTTTTCGTATGACCTGCTGTGCCAGACCGACGCCGGACTCACCAAAACGGACGAATGGAAGAAAGTCCAGAATTACATCCGGAATTTCGGATATGGGCGGGAAGACACAGTGGTCTGGCCAGGGTGGAGCGAGGATAACCCCGTCAAACTATCCCCAGGCAATACACGCTGCACCACAGTCAGACGAAAGGACGGCAAAACGCTGCTTTTGCTGGGCAACAGGGGCGATGAGGAGACAGTCCGCATTACCCTGGCCGCAGAGCAGGCCAGCGAGGCGTTGTCCGGCGCGCGCCTTTCCATTGGCAGAACCCTGAACGTCGAGATGCCCAAGTACGGGTGGAAGATGATAGTCCTGGGGGCGAAGTAAGATGCGGTGGGAGCGAAGAACCCCTCAGGCCACCTTGACACTCAAGGAGAGCGGCGGCGCCATAGAGTCCCTGGTCTATCAGGGGCACAGGGTGCTCAATCCATCCGAAACGCTCTTCCTGCTCAAATTCAAAAGGGGGGAGTGCGTAAAAAGCACTGACTTCCAATGCTGCTCCGATGACGGGAAAACCCTGTCGTTCTCCTCCTGCGGATGTCTGCCAGGACTGGAGGCGGACGTCAGGCTCTGCACCGTGGAGGAGACGTTCCGAGTCAGACTGGAGAGGCTGCAAATCCCCGATGGCCTGGAACTGGTGCGCTTCGAACTGCCAATCCTGACCATTCCAGACGATTACCTGGTGCTGGACCCCGTTTCGGAAGGAAGGCTCATCCCCCCCGAAAAACGCTTCGAGGACTCCCGAAACTACGATATCAGCGACTATTGGGGACGCTACCCTGGCCTCTGCCAGGTCCAGTTCATCGCAGCCTTCAACGAAAATGCCGGAATCCGCTTCTTTGCCAGAGACAGGGAGTGCCGTCCCAAAAGGATCATGGCATTCGGCAAACGGAACTGCACACTGCACATCGAGGTCAATGAATTTGGCAAAGGCCGCTATTCTGCAGGCTTTGACCTGGAATTCTCGCCGTTCCTTGGCGATTGGCAGGAGGCGGCAAGGCCGTATCGGGACTGGGTGTTCTCATCCGGAGTCGTCTCCACCCGGCCTATCCCCGAATGGGTGAGGCGCTCCCCCGTGTTCATCACCTATGGCGTGCGCGGAGAGGGCAATCTCTCCAACCAGGAGAACTGCTTCATCCCCTACATCAACGCGCTGCCCCACCTGATGAAAATCGCGGAGGCGACGGACAGCGTGATTCTGGCCATGCTCATGCGCTGGGACGCGCGCGGCCCCTGGACACCCGTGGCGCAATGGCCCCCCGTCGGTGGAGAGGACTCGTTCCGTGAACTGGTGGAGGCGCTGCAACAGCGCGGCCATCTGGTCGGTCTGTATGGTTCCGGCATCTCCTGGACGACCCACGTCTATTCAAACGACACCGACTTCCTCCCGCCCCACCACGACTGGCTGGCGCTGAATAGGGACGGGACACCGCATGAATGGGACTTCAAGCCCTTCCGGCGCTCACTCTCCCTTTGCCTTTCCTCCCAGGCTGTCCGGGACTACATAGCGGATGAGGTGCTGAAAATCGCCTCGTCGGGAATTGACCTGTTTCAACTCTATGACCAGGATTTCGGAGGCCAGACCCCCGATTGCCATTCCAGCGGACATTCGCATCAGCCGGCGCCTGGCGCCTGGCAGATACAGTGCGGCCAGCGTTTGCAGGAGAGCCTGGTCAGCGCATTCAGGGAAAACGGGCTGCAAACGGCGCTGGGAGGCGAAAGCGCTGCGGCGGAACCATACTTGAAGACGCTGCAAGTCAATGATTTGCGCATCATGCCGATTGGCTTTGTGCCCCTGTACAGTTACATTTTCCACGAGGTCAGCGCCAATTTCTCTGGCAACCAATGCTTCTACTACCAGTTCGATGCAGGCAAGTCACCGGAGAACCTGTGCTACCGGACTGCGTTGGGCTTCGCCTGCGGGGCAATGCTGACCGTGCCAATGCGCAAGGACGGTGAAGTGGACTGGGGGGCAGGTGCGCCCTGGACGATGCCCAAGCCGCCCCAGGAGGATTTCCTGGGCTTCGTTCGTCGCTTGAATGCCCTGCGGCGCGAATACCCGCAATTCCTGCTGGAAGGGCGCATGGAACCCGTCCGAAAGCCTTTGAAAGTCGAAATTCATACGCTTCATCTGGCGAAAGGGGAGTCGCTGGAGACGCCCGCCGTGCTTGCCACCAACTGGCAGGCCAAAGACGGGTCCGAAAGGCTGTTCCTGGTCAATTGGCTGAATTCCGACACTGAGGTGGTTTACGGCGAACAACGCATCGCCGTTCCCGCGCTCTCGGCGGTCACCTCGCCAGTCAATCACGGTGACATCCTGCTTGGAATGCAATGAACAACGGTTATCTGCTCTTGGCGGTCCTCGGCATCCTTTGGACACTGGTGGCCATTTTGCTCAGCGAGGCCAAACAGCGCGAGGCCTCGGTCAACCACTTCTACTGCTTTGGCTCCACGACGGCGGTCATGCTGCTGTTTCTTGCAGGACGCGCCGTTGGCGGACTGAACAACGTCCTCGCGTCGGAACACCGTCCCTCGCTCATCTGTTTCATCGCGGCAGCGCTGCTCAACGGCACGGGGCAGGCTCTCTGCATGTCCAACCTGAAACAGGGGGGACGTGCGCTGGCCTATTCGATACCGCAACTCTCATTCCTGCTCACATACGCCTGGAGCCTGCTGTTCTGGAAGGAGCGACTCTCATGGCAGGGAGTCACTGGGGTACTGCTGATTGCGGTTGCGCTCTTCTTTCTGGCGACGCGTCACGCAGCCAAGGGTGAGGGGGCCCCCTCCCTTTCGTCTGCCCTGGAGCCGAAGCGAATCCTGGTCGCTTTGGCGTCGATGGCCCTGATAGGCAGCGGGCAAATCCTGATGTCCATCCCGACCCGCTTTGCGCCGGAGGCAATGCTTTCGCCATGGAGCGGCGCATGCATTCTCCAGGCGACGAATGCGGTGTTCTTCCTCGGGCGCGCCTGTGGCACGAAAAAGGTCACGCGCCCGCAAATCGTATGCTCGCTCCGTGCGGGGCTCCTGTGGGGGTGCTTCGCGGCGACGTGCTACGCGACACTGCTTCGGACTCTGCGCCTTCTGGGGGAGATGGGGCAGGCGGGTCTGCTCTTTCCCGTCGGCAACAGCATGACAATCCTGCTTTTCACCGCCTTCACGACAGTTCGGTTCCGCGAGAGGCTCACGGTGGCGCAATGGGGGGCGTTTGCCGCCGTGGCCGTGGGGATCTTCCTGGCCAAACTGTAAGGGGAAATTGCAAAGCGGTCGATTTTCGGGACTGGTAAATGCGCCGACACAACACAGATGGTATTCAGAATCCCAGGCTTCCTTCTGGCTGGATTGGTGGATTCCACTCCCTTGTACAATGAGATTTCCGGCTGGTTGCGGGGCATTGGCTTGTTTCGGGAAAAAAAAGGGTTATATTTCTATATGGTGTAGAAAAAGCCTTTTTTTGCATCCCCGGCGGAAAGGCCGGAGAGTCTTGAATTCACCCACATCATTGGAGATTGCAGTGAACGTACTGGTTGTCAATTCCGGAAGTTCCTCCCTGAAATTCACCCTGTTTGACATGGACACGAAGGAGGTCAGGTGCAAGGGGCTGGTTGAGCGCATTGGCTTAGCAGAGCCAAAACTGACCTACAAGCGTGCCGACGGTCTTGTCAAGGAGGAGGTGTTGACCATCAAGAACCACTCCGAGGCGCTGCGCTCGGTCTGCGCGAAGCTGACGGACTCCGAGGTGGGCGTGCTCAAGAGCCTCTCCGAGGTGGATGCCATCGGCCATCGTGTGCTGCACGGCGGCGTCAAGTACTCCGAACCCATCGTGGTGAACCAGGACGTCAAGGACGTCATCCGCGAGTATTTTGTGCTTGGCCCGTTGCACAATCCCGCGAACCTGGGCGGAATCGAGGCTTGCGAAGAGGTGTTCCCTGGCGTGCCGAATGTCGCCGTCTTCGACACCGCCTTCCACATGACGATGGAGCCTGAGGCGTATATGTACGCCATTCCCCGCGAATACTATGACAAGTACAAGATTCGCAAGTACGGTTTCCACGGCACCAGCCACAAGTACGTCTATTACCAGAGCTGCAAATTCCTCGGGCTTGACCCAGGCAAGGCGAAGGTCATCTCCTGCCATCTGGGCAACGGCTCCAGCCTGTGCGCCGTCAAGGGCGGCAAGGTGCTGGACACCTCCATGGGGCTCACCCCGCTGATGGGCCTGGTGATGGGCACCCGCTGCGGTGACATGGATCCCGCCGTCGTCCCCTTCATCATGAAGCAGACTGGCTGCACGGCGGACGAGATTGACGCCATCATGAACAAGAAGTCGGGATTCCTGGGCGTGTCCGGCATCAGCTCCGACATGCGCGACATCGAGGCTGCCAGGGATGCGGGCGACGAGAATGCGGCCATCGCCTACAGGATGTTCATCCATCGTCTCCTCCATTACATCGGCGGGTACTATCTGCTGCTGGACGGGGCGGACGCCATCGTCTTCACGGGCGGCATCGGGGAGAATGGCATCAGCACGCGCAAGATTGTCGTCGAGCGTCTCAAATTGTTTGGCTGCGAGTTGGATGAGGCGGCCAACGACTGCCGCGGCAAGCAGGTTGTCATCACCAAGGCCGGCAGCCGTCCCGTCTGCCTGGTCACACCGACCAACGAGGAACTGATGATAGCCATGGAGACGGTTTCACTCGTCAAATGATGAAATTTTGAACGACCATCTTTCACCCAAGATAACCTCACCCAAAATAAGGAGAAACAAGAATGTCAGGATTGATGCAAAAACTGTTCCCGAAGGCGGCAGCCGCCAAGAAGAGCATCGTTCTTCCCGAGGGGCATGACCCCCGCGTGATGAAGGCCGCCAAGATCATCGCCGACCAGAAGATGGCCGCCGTCAAGGTGCTGGCCACCCCTGATGAGGCGAAGGCCGCCATGGCCGGAATCTCGTTTGCGGGTCAGGACGTCGAAATCATTGACTGGACGTGCTCGCCGCTCCTTCCGAAACTGTCCAATCTGCTGTATGAGCGTCGCAAGGCCAAGGGAATGACCGAGGAGCAGGCGTTGGAAAACACGAAAAAGCGTCTCTATTTTGGCAACCTGATGGTTAGCGCAGGTTTGGTTGACGGCATGACCGCCGGCTCCATCGCCTCCACCGCCGACATGCTGCGCAGCGCGTTCCACTGCATTGGCACGGCCAAGGGCATCAAGACGGCCAGCTCCTGCTTCCTGATGGATCTGCGCGAACCCAGCCCCGCCGGCGACAGCACACTTATCTTCGCGGACTGCGGAGTCAACCCCAATCCCGACCCCGAAATGCTCTCGGACATTGCGCTGGCGACCATCAAGACCCACCAGGCTCTCATCGGGACACAGGCGAAGGTCTCCTTCCTCTGCTACTCCACCAAGGGCAGCGCGAAGGGGGAGATGGTGGACAAGATGTCCACTGCCACCGCCATCACCAAGCAGCGCGTCGCCGAACTTGGCATTGACGCCATCGTGGATGGCGAATTGCAGGCGGACGCCTCCATCGTGCCGAGCGTCGGCGAGTCCAAGGCCGCCGGCAGCCCTGTGGCCGGCCATGCCAACATCCTGATTTTCCCTGACCTGAACTGCGGGAACATCTGCTACAAACTGGTGCAGCGTCTTGCCAAGGCCGAGGCATACGGCCCCATCCTCCAGGGCGTCGCCAAACCCGTCAATGACCTT
The DNA here is from genome assembly GCA_017431185.1 of Victivallales bacterium. The sequence goes on from JAFRLP010000529.1 coordinate 14,495, forward strand.
TCGCGCGGCTGCTCCGCCGAGGACATCGCCGGCGTTGCCGCCATCACCATCTGCCAGTCGCTGGTGTAATCTGGTTCGCTGGACGAATGAGCGGCGGCGGAACGCCGC
>JAFRLP010000530.1 GCA_017431185.1 Victivallales bacterium
TATAATATCTATTCGTGAAAATTCAAGCGAGGTAACCGTCGTCATCGCCATCATTTCCGTGCTTGCCGCGATGTTGCTTCCGGCATTGAGCAAAGCCAGGGAGAAGGCCAGAACCATCTCCTGCGCCAACAATATGAAGGGCATAGGAATTTTCATGCTATTATACACAGACGGCAACGATGACTGGACAATGTATTACGATTTATCGGCCAACGCCGGAGCCTGGTCACATTGCTTTGACCACCAGATGGATGTCTCCGCCACAACCTGCGTGTCCGCCGGCAAAGGGTATCTGCAGCCATTGAAAGCGGCGGACGGAGGTGACACCCCTACCAATTACGTGTTCAATGCCCAGAGTTACGGGCGGAAATTAAGCACGCTGCAGAAGTCGCCGTCCGCCCAGTCCATGCTGGCGGACGGCGCGAATACATTGAGAAAAGCAGGTCTTGTCCAATATTGGCAGCAGGCTGGATTAGGTGTTTACGACCCGGCACTGCACCGCTGGAACACCGTTTGGGGATGCCACAGCGCCAAAAGCAACATGCTGTGGCTGGACGGACACGTCACGCAAAAGGCGGTCGCCGAACTCAACAGAGAATACGATGCATGGAATCCAGACTACTTTGCGTTGTGGAAGGGGGACAAAAGGCGGAAAGACAAAGACGGCGACGTAAGGCTCTTCTATTGAATTCACCAGACACATGAAAGACGAAATCACTTTCTCCCCTGTGGTGGCGCTGGACATCGGCGACGTCTGCATTCACGTGGAACTTGAGCGCTATTTTGGTCCGCTTGGCTTCACGGAGAAGCCGCCGTGGCTCCATGCGCTTGGCCTGGAACTCAACCTGGGCCATTTGACGGACGACGGCTATCTGATGGAGGTCGCCTCGCGTTTGCCAAAGCGGTTTTCGCTGGAGGAACTTCGGGAACTGCACAACGCACTGCTCGTGGAGGCGAATCCGGGGATGCCGGAGTTCGTGGCCTCCCTGCCGCCCCGCGGCATTCGTCCCGTCTTCTTCTCCGACATCAGCCGGCAGATTCACTTGCGCGCCCGCGAATTGCTGCATGCGCAGGAAATCATCACGGAGGGCGTGTTCAGTTACGAGGTGGGCGCCTTCAAGCCCTCCGAACAGATGCTCAGCGCCTTCGAGGAGCGTTTCGGCAAGCCGCTGCTCTACCTGGACGACCTCCCGCAGAATATTGAGGGCGCACGCGCCCGTGGCTGGAACGCCCATGTCTTCCATTCCGCCAGCCAGGCAGAGCAACTCCTGCAAGAGGCGCTGGCGCAAAACACAGTTGACATTCCCTGAAAGACAAGATGCGCATTGACATTGACACGCACATTCATACGCCGGCATCAAAATGCTGCTTTGATCCGGAGCAGACAGTCGCCAATGTGGCGGAGCGTCTCGCGGCGCGGGGTTTTCGCCTGATTGCCGTCACCGACCATGTGTGGGTGAACCCGGACATCCCTCCGAACTCCTGGTATGCCCGCCACGACGGCACGGAACTGCTCCAGACGGTTCACGCCATCCGCAATGGCCATTTCCCGCTGAAAGTGCTTGCGTCCTGCGAGGCGGACATGCAGGCGCCTGGACGATATGGCATCACGGATGAGTTTGCCGCGCAGCTGGATTATGTCTCGCTTTCGACGGACCACTTCCAACTGCGGGATTTTGTACAGCAGCCATCCGCCGAGACGCCTGCGGCAATCGCGGAGACGATGCTGGCCTTTTTCGATGACGCGGTGCGCTGGGGAAAAGCACAGGTGCTACTCCATCCGCTTTTCCCCAACAGCTACGAGAGGTTCTATGACGACGTGGTCGCCTCGATTTCGGATGCGCGCTTCCTTGACTCCCTGGGGCCGTGCGCCGAAAAAAGGATTGCCCTGGAAATCAACATCGGCGTGCTGAATTGCGGACTCGACAAAGGCGCATTCCATTGGGAGAGCCTTCTCCGCGTGTTCTCCCTTGCCAAGCAGGCGGGGTGCCTCTTTACCATCGGGAGCGACGCCCACAACGCCGGACATTTCACCCACTACGACTGCGGCGAGGATTTCATCCGACGACTCGGGCTGACCCACGCCGACCTCCATCCCATCGTCAGATGCGCTGGGAACACGGGCGACGACGGGGTTGCCGTCGGCACATTCCGAGTTTCATAAAGAATAGGTACAAAGAAAGGAACATGCCATGAAGAAAATCTTGCTTGCCCTCCTGGGATGCCTGGCCAGCGCGCTCAGCGCCTTTGACTTTATGCGCGATGGAAAGCCTGCCTGCGTGATTGCGGTAGGCGCCGAGCCGAACCGCTTCGAGAAACTCGCCGCAGTGGATTTGCAGGGAATGCTATCGCAATGCTGCGGAGTGGAGTTCGCGGTGGTTCCGGAGGCGGAGGCGAAAGGCGCGGCCATCTATGTGGGGGCGACGGAGGCCGCGCGCCAAAACGGCTGCCCGCAGGACAACTACGAGAAGGAAGAGTGGCAGATTCTGCAAGTGGGCGAGAAATTGATTGTGACGGGCGGACGTCCCATCGGGACCTTCTATGGCGTCTGGAGGCTTCTGAACCGCCTGGGATGCTATCCCCTGACCATGGAGAGCATGCGCCTTCCGCCGCAAAAGGTGACTTTCGCCAATGGCCTTACCTGCCGCGGCAAACCCGTCTTCAATGGGCGCGCCATCTATGACGGCTTCCCCGTCGCGGCCTCCATCATGGGCATTCCTCCCAAGGAGGCGCATGACTACCAGATGTGGATGCTTCGCTGCGGACTCAACGGGCGCCAGCATTCGCGTCTGCTTCTGCCGCTCTACGAGGGCGGGCTTGTGAACATTTCCACCAATCCCCCCTGGCATACGCTCTGCGTGTATGTCAATCCTGACCAGTATTTTGCGTCGCATCCGGAATATTTCAGCATGGACGAGAAGGGGAACCGTGTCCGTCCCCGCACCAAGGAGGCGGGCGGCTCCCTCTGCATGTCAAACCCCGAAGTGCAGCAAATTGCAGCAAAGCGGCTCCTCGAGATCATCCGGGGCGACCGCAGCCGTCTTCCCAGGGAGCAATGGCCCGTCTGCTATGACGTCTCGCTGCTGGACTTGTTTCCCTACATCTGCAAATGTCCGCAGTGCAGCGCCATCATCGCGGAAGAGGGCGGGAGGGATTTCGGGCTGCTTCTGCGCTTTGTCAACCAACTGGCGACCAAGGCGGCGGAGGTTTTTCCCGACGTGCAGCTACGCACTTCCGCATACGGCCCTGCGTCCAGCGCCATCGGGGTCAAGACAAAGCCCGCGAAAAACGTCGTCATCCAAGTGGCCGACCTCTTTGTCACCTGCGATTATTTCCGCCCGCTGGCCCATCCGCTCAATGCCGCGGCCCGCCAAAAGTTCGAGCAGTTCCGCGACACAGGCGCGCCGCTGCTGGTCTGGGACTACTGGAACATGCAAATTTACTTCGAACCGCCGCGCCTGGAGACCGTCCTGGACACCATCCAGCCTGACTTGCGGTATTTTGCATCGATTGGGGTGAAGGCGTGCTTCATCGAGGGTAGCCGCCATTCCTACAAGCCGCAGAATTTCATTGACCTGAACTACTTTCTCGCCTCGCGGCTCATGATGGACACGCAGGAAGACGTGGAACGTCTCATCGACATCTTCCTGGAAGGACACTACGGCACGGACGCCGCGCCTTTCCTGCGGCACTACCTTGACCTGTTGCGCAGCGCCATCGCGGCGGATTCGACACATGCTCCTGGAATGAACGTGCCTCCCTGGAGGCATCAGA
>JAFRLP010000531.1 GCA_017431185.1 Victivallales bacterium
AGATCGAAGAACTGAAAAAACTCATCGCTACTCTCGCAGACGATTCTCCGCTACGCGCCCGGCTTGAAGCCGCCTTGAAGTCTGAGGAAGAACGCCTCGCCGACGAATGTCCCAAAACCGAGGAAGCGCAATCTGAAGAAGCCAAATCCGAGAAGAACGGCCGCGCCTTCAGAGATGTCCCCCACCAAGACCTCATTGAATGCCTCATCGCCAAAATCGACGACCTTACGCAGAACGACGAGTTCGTCTCCGGAGTCGCCGGATTCATCCTAGGCGCCGCGGCCGTTGGGCTTGGCGCATTGGCCTTTGATGCAATAAAGGGGAAATGAACCGAAAAGTCAGCGCCTTCTCTGACGATGCCCCGCTCTGCAAAAACACCTTGAATTGTTCCAAATAGATTCTCCGAGCTTCTCCAACTGAAGATTACAATTCCCATAAAATGACGCATCAATCCATTCATCCCCAAGAACAACCCACAAACCACGGACGACCTGACGACGCACCATTCAGCCGTCTGCCGGATGACTATCCCGCGCCACGCGGTCTTCTCCCCCGGCATTTCCCCGCCATGGCCGCCCAGTGCTTCTTCCAAGGCGGCTGGGGCTACGACCAGCCCCACGCCTGCATCGTCATCACGCAGGATGACGAAGTCAACCCGGGCGTCGCACTCGATGGGATTTCCCTGGAGAACCTCTTCATCCATTACCGCATCCGAGAGGAAATCGAATTCGCCCATGGTGTCCAATACGTGGGCATGGAATGGCAGAAGACTGGGCAGGAACTCTTTTTTATCAAAAGTCGTCCGTATGACAAAATCTACGTCGCCGCTACCGCCTTCTCCCTGCAAGACTGGGAATTCCTCAAGAACGACTGGGAAAGCCACCAAGGATATAAAAAAGACCCAGACGGCTACCTCACCCACCAGCTTCTTCGTGCCGAACGTCAAGTCGCCTGGTCGGAGACCTTCTGGTTTGACATCACCGACTTCTTATGAGAAGCCCCAAGGGTTCAGATGCAACATATAGCGATTTTCATTTCCCTGCGCACCGAATGCCACAGCGAAAACTATTTGAAATGGTTCAATCCTTTGAAGGACCATGCCCAGCCACCGTCGTAACAAGCGAAGCAGTTCATACAGCGCAATCGGCGCCAAGAAGCCAGGGAAGATTATCCCTGGGCTGCATGAGGCACCATTGAAGATGATGTCGAGCAGTAATGTGGCAAGTGCAATTGAAATAGAAGAACAGACGCGGTGACGGCATGAAGTTGAGCCTGCCCCGTGTTCCCCCAATACACCACAAAACTGAAAATCAGCAGCAGAATTACGATGATCATGGTGAAAAGGAAAAGTCAAATCCTATAACCCAGAAGAATGAAAAAACTCTGACTTTGGAAATTTTCTCTTCCGATCCCTGACAAAACACGGCATAGTCTTCCCTAAAACGTCCTCATCCATCGGCGAATCATACACTCAAATCCACAAAAAGGCACGCCAGCCTCGCGTTTCATTCAGGGATGCCTTGGATTACTCGTGTATTATCACTATCCGCATTCGCCTTTCGGAAAGATCGTAAACAATAAAATCGGCCTTTTACGCAGAGGCCTGCTCTTGAACTATCTGCTGGGCTTTGGGCTTTTGACGTTTCTCCAGGAAAGAGGTGATCTTTTGTTCCCAGTCATCGGAGGTTGCCGTCACACCATTCTCTTTCAGCCAAGCCATGCCGATTTCAGCCAAGCCCGTGAGATTCAACCCCTGCTCCCGGAATCCCGCCTCATATTCTTGGAGACTGGGTTCAAATGGCTTGCGACCATACTTTTGGTACAACTCCATTGTCTTGACCGCTGAAAGATTCTGCTCCAGAGCATATTGGGAAACATAATAGGCCAGCAAGTCATCGGCAAAGGCCATGATTTGCTGCCGGAACCATTTTGCACCGGGATGCTCAGCTTGTGCGCTAGCAGGTGACGGAGTGTCCTGCGCCTGGGCAGTCACAGGCATGGAGGAACGAACCCGCGCAAATTTTTCCTGCAAGGAGGAAGGACGCGAGGATTGCGGAGGTGGCGATGGCTGCGGTGGGCGGGGAGGACGTGGAGACTGCCCGGTTGGCGTTTTTTGACTTTTCTGAATGAAAACGGCAACCGCGACTCCCGCACCAAAAGCCAATAATACTGCCAAAAATGTCTTCATTGGTTTTTCCAGTTAAATTGGAGAAATTTACGAACAAATCAAAGGAACTGAAGTTCCAAAATGTACTTTAGGCATTCATGGTGATTTCCTGCGGGAATTGGTATTTGAAGGCACGCTGCAACTCTCCAACTCGCTCTTTCAGAGCCTGTGCCGCCTCCAATTCCTGCTGGGCCTTCTCCAATGCCTTCTGGCGTTCCGCGCTGCCAGACTCCAGATACGCACGTTTCTGCAGGATGCTGTTCTCAATGCTGTTCTGGAATTCGGCAAAAGAATTGGCAATCTGTTTTTCCACACCACTCTGCAAATCCTGCACACCGCTATCCAGCTCTTCACGAATCTTGGAAATCATCTCTTGGAAGGCATTTCTGGCAGTAGTACGCATCGCTTCCTTCGAGTGGAAAAGCTCAGTAAACCAGTTCGAGGGCAACTGATCGGCGATCCGATAATCCGCCTCATCAATCAAGTCGTCAACAGACAGCTCAAGCGTATTCAAGTTTTCCAAGGGGGCGAAATCAACATTTCCTTCAATCTCATTTTGAGCAAACAAGTTACGGATTTTTTTAACCGTGATTTCCAGTTCGCCTCTCAATGTCATTGCGCAGTCGTTTAGCCCAGTAGCCAATGCCCCGTAGTAATTGAACAACTTGTTGCATTCATCGCGGTATTCAAAAGACAATCCCTTCAGCTGATCGGCTGAAATGCAACTATCCACTCGCATTTGCATCTTCCGTGACAAGCCATCCACCATCTTACTCGCCTTTTCGGCAACTTCCGTTCTGAAGGCATCAAAAACGACACTGTGCAGGTCATTTTTCCAACCGTTCAACCGGTTCTTGAATGACGCCTGGCTTTCCGTCAGGATTCTCACCTCTTCCTTAAGTTCCTGATCGCTCTTCTTGCCATCATCAATCACCATCTCGCAATTCAGGATGGTTTTCTCGGCAATCTTGATGTGCTGCGAATACACCGTGTCAATGGCGGTGAAGCCGGCCACGATGCGTTTGACGCCCGTGTTCTGATAAAGCCGCTCGCCAATCACCTCGCCCAACTTGTCCGGATCAGGCTGGAAATCGTCTCCGACGTTGTCTAGGTGATACATCTGGTCTTCATTGAGGTTGGCGCCTTTTTTGTACATGTTTCTAAGCATGGCCACCAAGGCGGAATATCCGCAAACCCTCTCTTCCGGACCAAAGAGGTCTTTCTGCTTGAACTCCTCCTGCTGCCCAAGCTGACGAATGTATGCCTTGGTTTTCTGGAGATCATCTTCGGAGATGTCATCGATCTTGTTGATGACCCAGACGCGATTGCTGGGCCTGGTGCCAAGCAAATGGGTGTCAAAGAACTTCAGGCTGCTCTCATCCAGCCCCTTGTTTGGCAGCAAAAAAATCAGGGCGTGGGTGTTCTTAATCCATTTGGTAGTTTCACGGGAATTGATGACATTCGGATCGTTCAAACCGGGAGTGTCAACAATTCGGACATCCTTGATGCTTTCATTATGAACAAAGATATGCACATCCTTGACAAAAGGCGTGTATTTCCCCTTTTTGGACTTGGGGTCGGAAACAAACTCCTCCAGCTTGCGCAGATCCATTTCCTTGCGCGGCGGCGCACCAATGCACTCGTCCTGGTCAATGCCATGTCTTTCCGCACAAAGCTGGATACGCTCGTTCAGCTGGCTGAGATTCTCTTTGTCCAGCCCACCCAGCAAATCCTTCCATTCCTGATTGTCATAGAAATTCACAATGAAGTGGTTCTTCTCCTCGGAATATTCAATGAAATTGAGTTTCGCGGTCATTGGTGTGTCAAAGGCAGGCAGGATGTCCTCACCGAAGAGTAATGCATTCAGGAACGTGGACTTTCCGGCCTTCACCATGCCACAGACAGAAATGGTGAATTTCTCCTTTTTGAGACTGTCCATCTGGACGTCCAAATCCTCGGCGGTGCGTTCTGCGACAGTCCCGTCGATGTCCGTGAAACGGAATGGCAGGAGTTTCTCCTGTTTAATCCGTTCCGCCTCGTCCTCAAGCAACTGCCAGTTCTCCTCGAACTTTGACGTCAAAGTGGAATCCGAGGTTGGCTTGGGACGCTTCGGAATAGGAGGATTCTGCGGTGCCGTGACGGACGACGATGCCGATGTGGCAGGTGTGCCCCCGGCGGACGACTCGGGCTCTTTTGCGGAAGCTGACTTTGCCGGCTCGGATGAAACACCCGAAGTCGAATTCGCCCTACCTGACTTTTCCTTCCCGCCACCTTCAAGCAACTCCACAGAAGCGCCCAACGCCTCGCACTGCTGCTTAAGCATGGCTGCCGTCGTGGCCTCCAGCCCCTCAATCACATACGGCAATTCCTCCATGGCCTCCAGAAGCTCCATCAAGTCACGGCCTGTGGCCTTGGCAATCAGCTTTCCCACGGACATGGCACGTTTGCCCACTTCAAGAACCCGCAAAGTCACTGCGGCTGGTACCAGTTCCTCAAGTTCCACCTCGCCACCCAGCGATTCCAACTGCGCCTTGAGCGTATTGGCCGCTTTCGACGGCATTCCTTCGCCAATCAGAACCGGAAGCTCTTCCAGACCATTCAGAATTTCCTCCTGGGCCCGTCCCGTCGCCTTGGCAATGGCCTTGGCAATGGAAAGGAACTTGGTTCCGATGGAAATCAAGGTCACATTAAATTCAGTTGCCATTCTTCTATTTCCTGTTTCAAACGCTCAGCAGCAAAGTGATTGAGACCATGATCGGATTTCCCGCAATGAAGCATTCAATCCCGACAACTGGCCAGAACCTTCAACAACTCGACGATTTTTTGAATGGTATCCTCAGACGGCAAACACAAATGCACGATTTTCCGTCCATTGATGACAATGGTTTTCTTATCTACAACTTGTATGATGCAGTTCTTGGTCAATTCAACCTTTTGGGGATCGCCACCCAACTCCATTGAATAGAAAGCATTTATAGTAACCACGCAACCATTGTCCGCCGCCCCGAAGACCGTGTCGTCCACCTGAAGAAGCACATCATCCGGACTCACCCAATGCGCGTAGGCGGAAAGGGCATTGGACAATTTGCGTTGGTTAAAGCTATTGGCTATAGAGAAGACATTATCATCATTGATGGAAGCCAAGATTTGCGTCACTTTGCCAACGACCTCATCCAGCGGATCCGATTTTTCGACCTTTGCGGGAGCCTGTTTCGCCGGTTTCCGCTCCGCCGCCTTTCCTCCCTTGACAATGGCATTGAAAGGACATACTTCAACACACAATTTACATTGAATGCAAAGCTCCTGATTGATGACGTGACGCGCCTTGATTTTTCCGGAGATGGCATCTGCCGGGCAAACCTTGGCACATTTTGTGCAGCCCTTGCATAGCTCCGTGATAAACAACTGCTCGGCCTTGTCCTCCACTTTTGCGCCATTTTGTCTGGTGGGCTTGGATTTCACCTGAACCGCCTTGGGAGATTTGGCAGACACGGGCTTGGCGGGCACAGCCGCAACGGGCTTGGCGGGCACAGCCGCAACGGGCCTGGCGGGCACAGCCGCAACGGGCCTGGCGGGCACAGCCGCAACGGGCCTGGCGGGCACAGCCGCAACGGGCTTGGCGGGCACAGCCGCAACGGGCTTGACGGGCGCTTTATCCGCACATCGGGCAACCTCCACACTGGCGCCAAGGCTTTCCAGCGATTTCTTAAGCTGCTCTGCCATCGCAAGTTCAGCACCATCTGACACCAAAAACGGGAGTTCCTCCAGCCCCTC
>JAFRLP010000532.1 GCA_017431185.1 Victivallales bacterium
GCATCCAAGGCAAGCTGTTGACAACAATGACATTCTTGAAATAAACCCTAATTAATGCTCTTGGAACACTTGCTTTGAGCAAGGGAAACAGAATAACGACCTATGATATTAGGGTGATTTTATGACGTGAAAATCTGTGCTGATGGCAAACCTGGTTCTGGACAGGCTGGGCTGGTTCTGGACTGGCTAGGCAGGTCTGGAGGCTAGGTTGGCACACAAAAAAAGCGACACCCCCTGCGGCTGCGCCCGCAGGGAATGTCGTCGAGATGCGAAAGTCTGGTCAGTTACTTGGAGAAATAGCGCTTGAGCAGGCCCTGGAACATCTGTCCGTGGCGAGCCTCATCCTTGGCCATTTCGTGAACGGTGTCGTGAATGGCGTCGAGCCCAAGTTCCTTGGCGCGTTTGGCAAGGGTGGTTTTGCCGGCGGTGGCGCCGTTTTCAGCCTGGACGCGCTTGGTCAGGTTGGTCTTGGTGCAGAGGTCAACGACCTCGCCGAGCAGTTCCGCGAACTTGGCGGCGTGCTCGGCCTCCTCGAAGGCGGCGCGCTTGTAGGCCTCGGCGACCTCGGGATAGCCTTCCCGGTCAGCCTGACGGCTCATGGCCAGGTACATGCCGACCTCGGTGCATTCGCCTTCAAAGTTGGCGCGCAAACCGGCGAGAACCTCGGCGTCAACGCCCTTGGCGATGCCAATGACATGCTCGGCTGCCCAGGTCAGGGGTTCGTCTTCAACCAGTTTGAACTTGCTGCCGGGAACCTTGCACTGGGGGCAGAACTCCGGGGGTGCGTCGCCTTCATGGACATACCCGCAAACGGGGCAAACGTACTTTTTCATTTCGTCCTTTCCTTGTTGTTATGGGTGTGAAAACGTGCGCCCATTCGGCGCACCGTGAAATAATATAATCGCTCAAACGCGCCATACAAGTGACTCACTGCCGGTCAAGCCACAGAAGAGCCTCTTCCAGAGTCGCGAATTCGCCGTTCAACTGCGCGTCAAAGGCACGTTGGAGAATGCCTCCCAGCCTCGGGCCGGGGGAGAAGCCCCTGGCGAGGAGATGGCGTCCCAAAAGGATTGGCCTGGGCTTGGAGTCCAGCACAGCCAGCGCCCTGGCGTGCTCCATAAACTGGTCGAGGGTTGCCAGATCGGCGGGATAGGGGGGACGCCCCAGCGAGTCACAGCGCGCCACCTTGTAGAGCAACTCCAGGTTGACTTTCAGGGAGAGCCGCCGATAACTGGAGTCGCCCGCCTGCTGTTTGACGTAGGAATACGGCTCCATGTGCCAATGCACCAGGGCGCAGACCGTCTCCTCCAATTTGGGCTGGTTCCACATTCGACGCAGGAACGCGAGCGTGGGAGCCTCTCCGACCGCCGCATGGTTGATGCTGGTGATATCCCCATTCTCATTGACGGCGGAGACGAGTGGCTTCCCGAAATCGTGGCAAAGCACTCCCAGCGTCATGGCCAAATCGCTGTCGTGGTCTCCGTTCCGCAGAGGCACGGCTGCGTCCAGGCAGTGCAGGGTGTGGTTCCACACATCGCCTTCGGGATGCCATTTGGGATTTTGTCCACAGCCAATGAGCGCCGCCAATTCGGGATAGAAGCGAACCCACCCGCACTCCCGCAGAAAGGCAAGTCCCCGCGACGGGCATTTGCCCTTGAGCAGCAGTTTCTCCCATTCTCCAGCCAACCGTTCAGGGGGAAGTTCCCCCTGGGAGAGCGTGGCGCAAAGGGCAACGGTTTCAGGGGCGACGGAGTAGCCGAAGCGGGCAACGAACTGCATGGCGCGAAGAACGCGCAGCGGGTCTTCCGCAAAATGCGCACCGCAATGGCGCAGCACACCGTTGCGAAGGTCTCTCTCGCCTCCCAACGGATCAATAATCTCCCCCGTCAGCGGGTCAAGCATGATGGCATTGAGGGTGAAGTCTCGTCGGGAACACGCCTCCCGAAAAGAGAGGCGCGGGTCGGTCTGCACCACAAATCCGCGATGTCCGGCGCCGACTTTGTTCTCCGTGCGCGGCAGGGCAATGTCAACATCATGGCCGTGTATCTTCAGGATGCCGAAACTGAGGCCCACCAGGGAGAATTGGTATTCACGGGCAAGGCACTGCCGCACCTTGTCCAAATCCATGCCATAGACCTCCACATCCAAATCCTTGCTGGGGATTCCCTGCAGCAGGTCACGGACACAGCCGCCGACCAGCAAGGCGCGTCCTCCCGCGTCACGCAATAGCGTGGCAATGCGCAGCAGCACCTCCCTTTCCGGAATGTCATGCAATTGTTCAAGCATGGGCAGAATGGCTTTTCGGCACGGAGATGCGACGGGACAACAGCAGGCCCAATTCAAAGAGTCCCCAAGTAGGGAGACCCAACACTAACTGACTGACCACATCCGGCGGAGTCAGGAATGCCGCCAGCAAGAAAATCATCACCACCACATAAGGGCGTTTGGAGGCTATGCCCTCTGGCGTCAGCAATCCGAAGCGGACTGCCAGCATGACCAGAATGGGGGTCTGGAACATCGCCCCGAATGCCAGAGACATCCAGCCTACCATGGACAGATATTCGGAGATGCCCAGAAGCGGCTCCATCTGCTCATTGGCGAAGGAGGCCGCAAACCGCATCACCAGTGGCAGGATGCCCAGGGCGCAGAAGACCACACCGCCGAAAAAAAGCAGGGAGGCCCCCGCCACCCACCAGAGGGCCGCTCGCTTCTCGTCGGGGTAAAGCGCGGGTGCGCAGAACCGCCATGCCTGAAACAGAAGCCAGGGATAGGAGAGCGCCAAATCCAGCACGCCAGCCAACTTGAGGCGCACCGTGAACACCTCCAAAGGCGAGAAATAGTGCATCCCGCCAAGTTTCGCCGGCAGGCTCCACGCCAGCAGCCAGGTGAGGAAGGGCTGGGACAACGCATAGCAGACCGGATAGAGGCAGAAAAAAAACGCCAGACAACGCAGAAGCGTCTGCCGCAGCACCTCAAGATGATCCCAGAAAGTGGCCTCGGGCTTTGTCATTTGCCGGTTGAACCGAACCCCCCCGCACCGCGTTCCGAGGCGGACAAGTCCGCCACAGGGATAAGCGTGACGGAGGGCAAGGACTGAATGACCATTTGCGCGATGCGCTCACCGCGCTTCACGGCGAAAGGCGCCCTGCCAAAATTGATGAGGATGACCGACACCTCGCCTCGGTATCCGGCGTCAATGGTGCCAGGCGTGTTGAGCACCGTGATGGAGTGCCTCAAGGCCAGGCCGCTGCGGGGACGCACCTGCGCCTCGTATCCAACTGGCAGTTCCAGAAACAGTCCCGTCGGAACCAAGGCGGACTCGCCTGGCAGAACCAGCGCGTCGCAGCGTGCCTTCAGGTCAAACGCGGCATCCTCCGCATGGGCTTTCACGGGCAGAAGGTCTTCTGCCCCGTCAAGCATCCGACAAGGAATGGCAAGAGTGTTTGGCATGGCTGGTTGAATCAGAACAGGTGCTGTCGAATGGCGTTTTGCAGGGCATTCGCCCGATGGGAGAGCCGATTCTTGATTTCCGGCGGCAGTTCGCCAAAGGTCTGGTCAAAGCCTTCGGGGATGAAGCCAGGGTCATAGCCGAAACCGCCATCGCCACGCGGGGACTCCGCGATGAAGCCGCGCACTTCCCCTTCGGCGACTCCAAGCAGACCATCTGGAGTCGCCACCGCAATCACGCAGACAAATCTGGCACGGCGGTCGGTCACATCCTTCAGTTTGTCCAGCAGTTTTCGGAGATTGCGCCCGTCGTTTCCGCCCTCTCCCGCATAGCGGGCGGAAAGGACGCC
>JAFRLP010000533.1 GCA_017431185.1 Victivallales bacterium
GCCGTGGGCCGGGTGCCCGAGAACAACAACTTCGCGAACCTGATCGACCTGGACGCCTCCGGCTACGCCGCCGCGGGCGAGGACTGCCACACCCGCACCCCCGGCGTGTTCGTCGCCGGCGACAACCGCGCCAAACAGCTGCGGCAGCTGGTGACGGCCACGGCGGACGGGGCCATGGCTGCGACAGAGGCTGTGAAGTTTGTGAACGAGCATTAATGATAATAAAAATGCCGAATCAAAATGATTCCATTTTGATTTGGCATTTTTATTGTGCTTATAACCGCTCAGGTGTATGCATATTCTGATTTATCGAGCTGTTGCGGCGTCCCAAAGCCTTCCCCAGGCAGCGAAGCTGCCGATTAAGGGGAAGGTGGCGCGGCGCGCAGCGCCGTGACGGATGTGCCAAACCCCCCATTCGCGCTTGCTTTCGCGTCCTGCCAAACCCGACACACGCGCTTGCCTTCGCGGTCAGGTTTGGCAGGACGCGCTCCGCGCGGCCAATTTTGCTGACCCAGTTGAAAAATCGTCAAAGATTTGGTATAATATAGGAGTTCTTTGCCGAAGTCGGCACATCTTGTGCCAACCGTTCTTGTGACCTCAACTCAAACCAGGAGTGAACATGCCTGACTTACATGGAAGCGTTTGCCTGAATCATCCGAACACCCTTGCAGTAGCTCGTTGTGCAACCTGCTCGAAGCCCATCTGCGCTGAATGCGCCCAGGAACACGACGGGGTGAAATACTGTTCTGACCTCTGCTGGCAGAATGCCAAGCGCACGGGCCTGATGGTCGATGACGTCAACCGTCGCAAAGGAGCCGCCAATTTCAAGAGGCGCATCGTTCAGTTGATTCAATTGATCATTGTTCTTGCAGTCATTTTGGGCGGATACCGTTTCTACAAGACCCACAAGGCAACCGTTGACGCCAAACTCAAGCAGGCTCAGCAGAAAGTCGAACAAGGCGCCAAAGACGCCAAAAAGGCCGTTGAGGACAACACCGTCAATCGCAGTTCCACATACAAGCGCAACATCGAGAAAATCGACGCCTCCGATCTGGCAAAATAATATCCAGCGGCCAATTGCATAAGCGCAAAGAAGTTACGCAATTAGGCACTAATGGTTGAAAAAGCAAGCCCGGCCCAAGGGAGATTTCCCTTGGGCCGGGCTTTTGTCTGACGCCTTTTCCTATGGCCATGCTGCACCGTCCCGTTGGGGACGGTGCGACAATGGCCTCGGGAATTACATCATGTCACCCACCTTCTGGATGAAGTCCATGCGCTTGGCCGCATCTTCCTCAGCCTGCTTGAAGAGAGCCTCGGCCTGCGCGGGATTGGCCTTGAGCAAGAGCTTGTAACGGCCTTCGCCTTGGAGGAAGTCCTGGAATTGGCCGTTGGCCTCTTTCTTGACATCCCAGCTGAAGCGCTTCTCGGCGGCGGGGTTGAAGCGATACACCGGATAGTAGCCGGCCTCGACGGCGCGCTTCTGTTCAGTCTGCGTCTTGCTCATGTCAATCGTGTGGGCAATGCACGGCGCGTAGGCGAAGATGATGGAGGGGCCATCATACGCCTCGGCCTCCTGGAACGCCCTCAGGGTCTGCTGGCGGTCGTAGCCGAGAGCGACACTGGCGACATAGACATAGCCGTAGCTCATGCACATGAAGCCCATGTTCTTCTTGTAGGTGCGCTTGCCGCCTGCGGCGAACTTGGCGACGGCAGCGGTCGGAGTGGACTTGGAGGCCTGTCCGCCTGTGTTGGAATAGACCTCGGTGTCCAGAACCAGGATGTTGACGTTGCGGTTCTGGGCGACAACATGGTCGATGCCACCGTAGCCGATATCGTTGGCCCAGCCATCACCGCCGATAATCCAGACGGATTTGTCGGTGAAATAGTCCTGGAGTTCGATGACCTTGGCAAGGTCGGGGCAGCCGCAGCCAGCGTATTTGGCCAGGACAGTCTTGACGGCGTTCTGCGCGTCAACCGCCTCACTGCACTTGCTGTTGTCCCAATAGCCCAGCGCGGTGTTGATGGCCGCCTTGAGGTCATCGGGGGTCTTTTCATTCGCCAGCAGTTTCCCGCAATACTCCTTCAGCGTGACGCGGTTGGAGTCGATGGCCAGGCGCATGCCGAAACCGAATTCGGCATTGTCCTCAAACAGGGAGTTTGCCCAGGCGGGACCGCGCCCGTTCTTAGCCTTGGCGTATGGGATGGTCGGGAACGTGCCAGAGTAGATGGAGGAGCAGCCCGTCGCATTGGCAACCACCATGTTCTCGCCGAAGAGCTGGCTGACCAGTTTGACATAGGGAGTTTCACCACAGCCCGCGCAGGCGCCAGAGAATTCAAACAGCGGCTGACGGAGCATGGCGCCCTTGAGGGTGGTGGGCTTGTTGGCGCCGAGGATGTTGTCCTCGGTGGATTCAAAGAACTTCTCGTTCGCGTTTTCGCCAGCGGCGCGTTCGGCCTCCAGAGTGGACCAGACAAGAGCCTGCTTGCCTTCCTTGGCGTTCATCGGGCACTGGTCGAGGCAGACGCCGCAGCCCATGCAGTCCTCGACATAGACCTGAACCTTGAACTTCAGGCCGTCAGCCTTCGGCAGGGGATCCTTTGTGGTGAAGGTCGCAGGAGCCTTGGCAAGGTCTTCCACCTTGAACAGCTTGGTGCGGATGGCGGCGTGCGGGCAGGAGGAGGCGCAGAAACCGCACTGGATGCAGTTTGCGGCAACCCACTTCGGAACCTTCGGCGCAAAACCGCGCTTCTCCAGGGCGGCGGTGCCAGTGGGCAGCGACCCGTCCAGAGACATGGCGGAAACGGGGATGGCGTCACCGTTGTTGCGCATGGACGGCTCAATGACCTTCTTGGCGAACTCATCGGCATCATCGGGGATGAGCTTGAGCGGTTCGGCGTGGGCGACGCCGTCCAGCGTAGCAGGAACATTGACCTTGACGCAGGCGTCAGCGGCGGCATCCACCAGTTCGTTGTTCATGTCGATGACGGCCTGGCCCTTCTTGGCGAAGGTCTTGGCATTGAGTTCCTTCATCTCCTTGGCGGCATCGGCGAAGGGGACGATGCCAGAGACCTTGAAGTAGGCCACCATCATGACGGTGTTGGCGCCCTTGCCACGCAGGCCAGGCTTGGTCTTCACGATGGCCTCGGCGTTCACGTTGTAGAACTGGATGTCGTTCTTGATGATGTATTCCTGCATGTCGCGGGTGAGATGCTCGAACACCTCATCATTGCTGTAATGGCTGTTCAGCAGGAAGGTTCCCCCCCTCTTCAGGCCCTTGAGCATGTCATAGCGGCCAATGTAGGCTGCGGTGGAGCAGGACACCAGGTCGGGGCTGGTGATGAGGTAGGTGGATTTGATGGTGCTGTCGGAGAAGCGCAGATGGCTGCAGGTCAGGCCGAAGGACTTCTTGGAGTCATACGCAAAGTAGGCCTGCGCATCCTTGTTGGTGAGGTGTCCGATGACCTTGATGGTGGTCTTGTTGGCGCCGACCGTGCCGTCGCCGCCCAGACCGTAGAACATGCAGGCGGTCGTGCCGGCAGGCTCCGTGGTGATATGCTCGTCAATCTTCAGGGACTTGTTGGTCACGTCATCGTCAATGCCCACCGTGAAGCCGTGGAAGCCGCCCTTCTCCAGATGCCTGAAGATGGCGAGAATCATGGAGGGGGTGAAGTCCTTGCTGGAGAGGCCATAGCGTCCGCCAATGACCGTCACCTGCGGATCGTTGATGGCGACCTTCACATCCATATAGAGAGGTTCGCCGATGGCGCCAGGCTCCTTGGTGCGGTCAAGAACGGCAATGCGCTTGACGGTCTTCGGCAGAGCCGCCAGGAACTTGTCCGCATAGAACGGACGATACAGGCGAACCTTGACCAGACCGTACTTGGTGCCACGGGTGGCATTCAAGTAGTTGATGGTCTCCTCAATGGCTTCGCAGGAGGAACCGATGGCGACGATGACATCCGTGGCGTCAGCCGCGCCGACATAATCAAACAGGTGATACTGGCGGCCAGTCACCTTGGCAACCGCATCCATCTTCTCCTGAACGATGTCACCGACCAGCTCGTAGTACTTATTGACCGTCTCGCGGCCCTGGAAATAGACGTCACCATTCTGCGCACCGACTTTGCAGATAGGCTTGTCAGGACGAATCGCACGGCTGCGGAACTCCTCGATATACTTCGGCTCGACCAATTCGGCGATGGTCTCGTAGGGGATTTCCTCAATCTTGTGGACTTCGTGGGAGGTGCGGAAGCCATCAAAGAACTGGAGGAAAGGCACCTTCGCCTTGTAGGTGGAGAGGTGAGCGACCAAAGCCATGTCCATCTCTTCCTGGACGGAGTTGGCGGCCAGCATTGCAAAGCCAGTGTTGCGGCAGGCCATCACGTCTGAATGGTCGCCGAAGATGGCGAGGGACTGGCATGCGAGGGAACGGGCGGTCACGTGGAAAACCGTCGGGAGCATTTCACCGGCAATTTTATACATATTGGTAATCATCAGAAGCAATCCCTGGGAGGCCGTGTAGGTGCTGGTAAGGGAGCCAGCGGCCAGAGAGCCGTGCACGGCGCCAGCCGCACCTGCCTCGGACTGCATTTCTGCCACGGAGACCTCTTTGCCCCAGATGTTCTTTTTGTGCTGGCTCGCCCACTCGTCCACCCACTCGCCCATGGTGGATGACGGGGTGATCGGATAGATGGCGGCCACTTCGCTCAGCGCGTAAGCCACATGTGCGGCGGCGTAATTGCCGTCAACGGTGATTTCTTTGCCCATTTTTGTTCCTTTCATTCAACGGTTTCAGGTTTGACAACAACCGAAAATCATTCCGATAAACGTACACCCCAAAAGTGATTTTGTCAACCCGACACCCCATTTTTTCCATATTTTCAACAGTATGTCGGATTGGGGCATTTGCCAAGATGACGCAACAAGGATATATTAAGGACAATGGCGGAAATAGTTCCATTTTTTTGAGGTCGGGAGGAAAAGAGGCCACTTTTCCCAGATGAGAATACAGATGGGCATATACTTGAATCCAGGCAAAGGACGTTTCCAGATGCCCCTGAAAGGTCAGAGCTACGTTGACAAGTCGACGATGCTCTCCTTCACGAACACACTCGTCAACACACCGCAGAGATACCTCTGCGTCTCCCGTCCACACCGTTTTGGAAAAACCACCGTGCTTGACATGCTCTGCGCCTACTACGTTTTTGGCGCGGACGACCGCGACGTGTTCGCCACGCAAAAACTGGGGCAGCACTCCAACTGGGACAAGCACCTGGGTGCATTCCATGTTCTTCGCATCACCATGACCCAATTCCTCTCCAAGGCCAAGGAGATGGAGAAACTGGTCGAAAAACCGCCAGGGGAGCTCGCCGAGGATTTTGAAGAGGCTTTTCCTGACATTCCTTTGGGACATAGGCCAGACCTCATCAACATGATGGAGAAGGCGTACGCTCGCACACAAAGACAATTCGTCGCGCTGATTGACGAATGGGACGCCGTGTTCCGCGAATACCGTGACGCCGGCAACCGCACCTACAACTCCGAGGCGGCGCTCTCCTACGAC
>JAFRLP010000534.1 GCA_017431185.1 Victivallales bacterium
GTAAGGGTAGCGGCGGCGTCTCGCCGCCGTCAGCGCAACGCAGGAAACACGGTGTGTTTCATAGGAGCGTGTTTCATAGGAGGCATTACACTTATGACCCGTTAAAATCAGGCCTTTTTCCCAAATCCCATTTGACAAAGCGTTTTTTCATGCTATGTTATCGATAACCTTTTAATGACCAGCGTGATTTACAGGGTTGCTTTGGGTTTATGAAAGTCACGATGCAGCAAATAGCCGAACTTTGCGGCGTGTCTGCCATGACCGTTTCCCGGGTGTTCAACACGGAGAAGGCGGAAATGGTCAAGGAATCGACGCGGAAGAAGATTCTGGCGGTGGCGAAAAAATATGACTATCATCCAGTCATCATCGGTAAATCCTTCCTGACCGGAAAGACCTATAAGGTGGGGCTGATCCTGGACACCATGTCGGTCGATTTGAGCAGTCCGGCATTCAGCCGGTTCGTGGAGGCAGCCTGCGGGGAACTTCAGTCCCGCAATTACTCCCTCGTGCTTTTGCTGGCGAAGGATGTGAAGAGGCATGGCGGGGAAAACGTCCGGGAACTGTTGGAGTCGAAAGTGGCGGACGGGTATATCCTGGGTAAATCCATGGTGTTCGAGTCTCTTCAGGATATTTTGAGGAAAACCCCGGTCTTGCTGCTTTCCTCGGAGGAGACCCAGGTCTCCGAATCTTCAGAATACGTTCAGATCTACCGTCCTGTCCTCACGGCATGCCGGACGGTCTGGGAGATGATTCCGCGTGAACTTCGACGCAGTGTCGCGGTGGTTGCCCCGGACAATCGGTTCTATTCCCAGAGAAGCCGTGCGGACTTGATAGCCTCCGCCGCGCCGAAGGGCGCGAAGGCAACGAATTTCTATTCCAGCCTGCGTCCAGGCTTTCTGGTGGACAGGGAGAATGCCGCCGTTGTCGCCGAGGAACGTTTTGACGAACTCCGAAATTTCAAGGTGATCTGGGGAATCAGCGATCTGTATGCCATGGGCGTGATGGATGTCTTCCGTCGGCATGGACTGGTGGCTGGAAGGGATTTTCATGTCGTCGGCTTTGACAATCTGGAGCCTGCAATGCCGAAGGTCAAGCCGTTCCTGACCACCTGTGACTGGCGCTGGGAGGAAATCGGACGTCTGGCGGCGGCCACGGTCCTTCAAATGATTGCAGGGGAGAAGATTCCCGGCAATGCGCTGCCAGTCGAACCAGTGGTCGTCCGAAGAGCGAGTCTATGACGCCCAAGGCGGGCTGCATGGGAAGTGAGGTTTGAATGTCTCTGGTTGCAAGACAAACGATTGAGGTAAGGTGAAAGATGAGAAAAGCAATTCTAAGGTTTACTTTGATTGAATTGTTGGTCGTTATAGCCATAATCGCCATACTTGCGGCGATGCTGTTGCCTGCGCTGAAGAAGGCAAGGGACATGGCGAAGACCTCCTTCTGTCGGGGGAATCTTCGGCAGGTAAGTCTGTGTTTCAGTCTTTATACAATGGACTTCGACGACTGGGCGCCGGGAAGGGATTATGCCTGGTTCAAGGGGGGGACTGAAAATTCCGACAAGGTTGACTGGGTCAATTTCATGAGGCTCCAACTGCAATACATCCCCAAGGTGGGGCCGAATTCGGGGACACCGGCCTCCAACTCCGTTTTGCGCTGTCCGGCTGGCGAGGAACTGGTGAAGAACAGTGATGCGGCCACCCATTTGGGCATTAACAACACAATGTACACTTTCCGGCAGGGAGGCGGCTATTTCGTATATAAAGACACCCCCACCAAGGGGGCCGGCAAGAAATTCTGGAGTTACAATGTGACGGATAACAAAGCAACCTTTGTGAAGATGGAGACCATCAACCGCCCCACGTCGATCGCCCAGTTGGGGGATGCGCCCACCCACAAGTATTCCATGGCCTTGAACAACAGCAACAATTCGGACTTGCAGGCGTTTCGGCACAACAACGGAATCAATGTCGCTTTTTGCGATGGACACGGGGAGGGTGTTCCGAGGAGCAAAATGCCACGGTACGTCTCCGGGGACAATGCCGTCAATTGGCAATGGCCGTGGTGGTGAAAAACGGATGCACAGAGACTTCGGCAATGACGCATAAAGGAAAGGAGATAGGATGAGACGTTTTCTGGCAGTGATTCTCGCGGGCGCGGCGGTTCTTCAGGCGGAAGTGAAAATCGAGCACAAGCAAAGCACGAAGGGGATGATGGAATACAATACATATCGGGTGGTGGACGTCTCCCCCGTGCGGTATTCGGTCAGTTATGATATCCGGACCCAGGACGGGATGCAGACCGTGGGAGACCGTACCGCCTCCAGCACGGGAATCGGGCTGAACAACGGATGGTATGCCAATGGCTTTCTGCGGATTCATGTGGATGGCAAGAGCGTGACCGCCCCCGCGAAAATCGAGACAGGCGACGGGCTTCTGGTGTTCAAATGGGATAAAGTCACGTTGAAAATGCGTTTTCCCGAAGGAAGCGACAAAATCAACTGCGAGGTCTCCGCGCCGGAAGCGCGTCAGTTGAAAATCGGTTTTCTGGCCTTTCCGGGATTTCTGCCGAAGAGGAAAGAGGAGTCGAGACCCTATGTCTCGACGGCCAGGGGGAACCATTTGCTGACGGAGGGAAAATACAGCAGTTCCGGAGAGTCCTGGTTTATGCTGTATGACGGAGTCTCAAATCGGAACGGGATCGGGGCGGTGGTGATGGACCCCGCGGAATACAAATCAGGGGTGGTCTCCGGCAAAGCCGACTCGTTTATCATTTCAGCGCAGTTCGAGATGAACAGGCCTGTTTGCCGTTTTGTCGTCATGGGCTTTCCGAACAGTTACATGGACGCCGAATCATTTTATGAGGATTTGAAGGCAAACGGCGATAAATACCTGGAAGCGCTGAAGTCGTTCCGGTTTTGAACGTGATGTGAAAGCGAAAAGGAGTTGAAGATGCTGTGGCGACGGATAGCGGTGTCAATGTGCCTGATTGCCGTTCTGCACTGCGCAGGCGCACCGAAAATCGCGATTTTTGACGAGCCTGGCTTCCCGAACGCCTCGACACGGGACGCCGCGTTTTACCGGAAAGCGGTCGGCGGGGATGTCCTGGGACTGAAGGATATGCCGATGCTGAAGGATTATGACACTGTGCTCTTTCCTCATGGCGGATACATGCCTGCGGCGGCCGAGCCGTATGTCAGCGAACTGATGCTTCGCGGGGGAACGGTCATCGTGACCGGGGATATCCAGGAACCGCCGCTGGAACCGACGGAAAAGAGGATTGTGAGCAAGGACGCGCAACAGTTGGACTTCGAGGAAAAATACGGTCTCTCCCATGGCGGTCCGCTGACCTTATGCGACGGACGGTGGATCGTCAAGCCGGTATCGGCCGGGTACGAGGAATATCGGGCGCCGCGCTGGTTTGAGGAGTTCGATCTATGGGGATGGCCGAATCGCGCACAAAGTTATGCTCCGGTTTACATGCGCCCGTTTGACTGTCCGGTGAAGTTGAATCCGCTCCTTGCCAAAAGCGGTCTGCCGAAAGCGCTCCTTCCGCCGTCAAAGCCGATGATGCTGGCTCGCCTGTGTTCCGGCGAGACTGGGGACCATGCGCTGGATGTATTCATCCCCCTCTATCTTTTTGAGGCCTCCAGCGGGCGTCCCTACAAGCCTTTTGCCCAGGCCGGCAAGTCAAAGGAGGATTGCGCCGCCGATGGTTTCATTTACCGCCGATTCCGTCCGCACCATTTTGGCACGACGCTGGTGGTCATGGGAAAGACGGGCCGCTTGCTGCTGGACTCGGAAAGGGGGGAGGCTGTTATCCAGTCGATTCTCCGTCTGGCCTCTTCGCCGCTGCCGGGGAGTTTTCCGATTCCGTACATTCTGCGGATTCATGCGCTGGAAAGGGATATGGCGGATTACAACCTGCTGAATGCAGAGCTTTCCGCCGCGCTAAAACATCATGCCGTGCGCTGTTTGGCGGAGGGGACGGAGGCGCCGTCCCTTTCCCGGCTGAAAGTGCTTCGGTCGGAATTCAACCGTCTGAACAATCGCTTCGACGGGATTCTGAATCTGAAGGACCGGCGTCAGCAGGTTGCAGATGAAACGCTGCTCGAAATGGAGAGTCTGCTGCACTCTTCGCGTGAAATTCTCCGAAAGGAACTCGTGGCTGTGCAAGCCGAGGTCTCCCCAGTTGACCATGGCGAGGCGAAACACCCCTGGAAACGGTTTCGGTTCAAGGCCTCCCGATTTGGTCCGCGTGGCATTGCGGAAACGGAGTACTGGGAAAAAGTCCGTGAAATGGGGATCACCAATCCCTTCCAGGAGTCGCAGAATTGGGATGCCATGCGCGAATTGAACCGAAGGTATGGATTCAGTTCCCATTATCTGGCCATTCCCATGCATCGGAACCATCCGGAAAAGAAGCAGGTGGACTCCGCTGTGTTCAATCCCCAGACCGGGACGGTGAAGCCCGTGAAGGCAAGGGTCTGGGAGAAGGATGCTCCCGGCATCGACTCCGCCGTGATCCGCCATCTGCGCCAGGCCTCGGAAAATCCCGGAATATCCGGGGTGGTGCATGGTGACGAGCGGGATTTCCAATGGTCTCTCTGGGGCGAATACATGCGCGGGAAATTCCTGGCATGGCTACGGGAAAAATACAGGGACATCGAGGCGCTGAACCGGGAATACAATACGGGGCATGCGTCCTTCGACGATGTGCTTCTCCCGCTGAAACGTCCGGAAACGCAAAGCGAACATGCCTTATGGGAAGATTGGACCCGCTACCGGGAGATTTACCGAATCGAATGGGAACTGCGGCGCTGGATGGATTTGATCCGCAGGCATGCGCCGACTCTTCAGCATTGGGTCTATCAGTCCTACCATCTGCAGAAGAAACATCCTGCCAACGGAATCAATTTTTATGAGTTCGGAAAGTTGCTGGACATTGCGTCGCTGGAGTCTTCCAGTTCCCCGCATAAGGAGGTGATCACCTACGATGTCACCGCATTCGGGAAGAAGCATGTCAATCCCGAATGGGCCGCATTCTATTTCCCGACGGGAAGCAGGATTGGCGACATGAACCGAATGCGGCAGTATCTCTGGGATGAGGCCGCCTGCGGAACCATTGGATGGCATCTGTTCATGGGCGGCTCGCAGTCCCGGGTCAAGTATATCCATACCCCGCTGATGACTCCAAACGGCAATTATCAGCCGGCCGGACTCGCGCTGCGGGAAACAGCCCGTGAATTGAATGCTGCCCGAAGGCTTTTCCTGGACGGGGCGAGGGATGAGCCCGAAGTCCGCATCATCTATTCTCCCACCAGCCGACGGCACACCTCCTGGCCGGGAATCGAAGACGACCGTCCGCTCCAATGCGTGACGGGTTACAACGAGGCGTTCAAGGTTCTGCATATTCCAGCCCGGGTCATCGACGAGCAGGCGGTGATGGAAGGCCTGCTCCCGGAGAAATGCCGTTTCCTCATAGTCCCCGCCGTGGAATATATGAATCGGTCTCTGCTGGAACAGCTGAACCGGTTTATGCAGAATGGCGGAACGGTGATTGCCTCACCCGACTCCGGACGATTCGACCAGTACGGGCACAAGCATGACTCCCTGCTGGAACTGGCCGGAGTTCGTCCCGTGAAAGCCACGGATTCCGGATTCAGGATGTTCACTCCGTCGAAGTTGGAATTCCTGTTCCCGAAAGAGACCAGGGCGCTGCTCCGGTATGCCGATGGAGGCGCGTCGCTGACGGAAACCCGTGTCGGGGAGGGGCGCCTGCTGATTTGCGGTCTGCCGCTTGGACGGGAATATTACAATACAGGGAAAGGTTTGAATTCCCTGCTGGCCGTTGTCAGCGCGGTGGGAGTAAGCCGTCCAATCCTGTGCTCCGACCCGAATCTGGTGATTCGCCCCTGGCGGCTGGACGGAAGAGTTTATCTGGTCTGCTATTATAAGGAGCGCAGTTCCGTTGACACCAAGCCTGGGGCGTTTCCGCTGGCCACGGCTCCGTCGATGATGCCGTTCACGCTGAACCTGTCGGGGCAGGTGCGGGCGAAAGACTGGCTGACTGGCGCCGATTTGCCGGCAAAATCAGTCGGAAAGGACACGGAAATATCCGGGCTGATTGCCAATCCAGGCGGTTGCATCCTGGAATTGCAACTGGAAAACGATGATTTCCAAGTTCGGCGAATCGCCTCGGAGAGAATGGAGGAAAAGAGCGCCTCGGGTCTGAAGCGTCCCGAAGCGTTTACGTTCCCCTGCGCTGGAGTGTTCTTCGCCGAATGGGGCAAGATTGACCTGGGCGGCTATGTCATGGCCATCGAGGCCGAAAATGACGGAAACTGGGACGGGCGGGTTTTCGTTTCCCTGACCCGTGACGGGCGCACTCTTCGCCGAGAATGCAAATCCAACTCGAAAATCACGTTCCGTTTCAATGACCGCACCGTCGTTTTCCAGTGCAGGAAGGCGCAGGCCTTCATGCCCGTGAACGTGGAAGGTGCCTTTTCGGAAATGGAGAATGCCGGAGGCGAAGGCTGCCGTGTGCAGGAAACGGAAGACAGGGTTATCCTCCAGAACCGATATCTTTATGCGGTCATTTTACCCTCGCTGGGCGGACGGATCGCCGAATTGAGGCAGGACCCCAATGCCCCGAACCATCTGTTCCTGAACGAAAGGCTTGTCCAGATGGGCGCAGGCCAGACGTATCAGGATTTCGGCGGCCTGGAATACAACCCAGGCGTCTATCAGGGGGACGGCTGGAATGTGCCCTTCCAATATCGGATTCAGCGTGATTCCCGGGGAATCCTGCTTCATCTGATGCGTTCGCACCGCTGCAGGATGCAGCGCGGCGGAGAATTCTCCTACGAGCTCTTCTATCGGATTTCAGCGGACTCTCCTTTTTTGGAAACGACTGTTCGGATGTATAATGAAATGGACGCCCCTGCGGACTTGAAACTGCGGACGCATCCGGTATTCCTGGCGGGAGGAGACTGCAATGTCCAGGACACATTCTTTTGGCAGGCTCCGTCTGGACTGCAGGAACTGCCATACCGTCCCGGCAGGAGCGAGTTTTATCCCAATGCGGGAAACTGGTTTGCCGTCATCGATGGACTGGCGGGAGAGGGTGTGGTTCAGACCTTCTCCGCGGCTGCAATCCCGAGTCTGTACTGCTGGAACGGTTCCGCCATGTATAATGCCGAACTGCATTTCCTGCCTGTTCAGACGCAACCGAAAAATTACGCCGAATTCTCCTTCGCCACCGCTCCCGTCGCAGGGCTTGGCCGCATTGACGGATTCTCCGACCTGCTCATGGTGGATTTTGACGTCCGCGAACTTCGGACGATTCTCCTGCCGTTGAGGAACGCCGTCGGAAACGTGAAAATCGAATTGCGGCGGGGGGATAGGCCTATCGCCGAATTGGTCAAGAATAATCTTCGCTTGGCTCCGAACCAGCCGTATTCGGGAAAACTTCAGATGCCGGCTTTGGGGGAAGGCGATTATGAGCTCTCCGTCGTTTTTGGCAATGCCCGATTCCGCAAGGCTTTCCGTGTGGAGGCGCAATCCAGGGATGACTTCGGCGCGGCACAGCAGTTGAGAAAACTCCAGAGCCAGTATGAGACCTCACCGTCCCCTGAATTGCGCAGGCAGATTTTCAGACTGTCAGGGACTCTCTGCCAAGAGTGACAGAAAACCCACGGCAGGCTAACCCCAAAAAAGGAAGAGGAAATGAAAAAATACAAGATTGCAATGATTGGCTGCGGGGCCAGAAGCATCGCATACGCGAAGAATCTGACACGGGCCGACGAGGTGGAACTGGTTGCCTGCGCAGACCCGAACCGCGACAATTTGCGCACCATGCTGAGTTATACGGACGTCAAGGAGGAAAGTCTCCGCATCTACGATGACTGGCGAGGACTTTTCGACGGGGAAAAGGAACTCGACGGGGTGGTGGTCTGCACTCCGACAGTCCTTCACCGCCGCCCGGCGGAGGTGGTTATCCGGCGTGGCATTCCGCTGGCATTGGAAAAACCCATTACCACCACCATGAAGGACTCCGAGGAACTTCTGGAGGTCGTTCAGGAATACCATGCGCAGGTTCTGATCGGGTTCGTCCTGCGTTCCGCCCCGTTTTATTTGAAGATCCGCGAGCTTCTGGACTCCAACAGAATCGGCTCCGTGATTTCAATCCAGGCGGATGAACTTGTGTCGCCTGGGGTTTCATCGGTGATTTCCCGGTCGCCCTGGCGCAGATTTGTCGCCACGTCTGGTGGCACGATGATGGAGAAGTCCAGCCATGACATGGATTTGCTCA
>JAFRLP010000535.1 GCA_017431185.1 Victivallales bacterium
CTCAAATCCAACTTCCTCCTTCAAGGCAAAGGAGCCAGTAAAGAAATCATTCACCGAGAGGGAGACATCCCAGAAGAGCTCGCCCAAAAGCTGGCAAGGCACTCCACTCAGGGTAAACCAGATCTGCCAGACATTTTTCTTGTATTTATATGACGGCTTTTTGGTATATTTCCCGCCATGGGAGACGCCAACACTGACATTCGAAAAATTGAATGTCTGCTTTAGCCAGAAACCATCCCGATATACGAAACCAAAGACATCATTTTCGCTGTCATGCAACAAATTGAGTTCGGGGGCTTGCCTCCCGCAGTCCAGATCAATCGTGACTCCAGCCTCAAAATTCAGTTTTGTCCCCTCGTCTTCGTACTTGTATTCGCGCTTGGGACGGGCACGTAGCTCCGACGACGCATCTTCGTCAAAATCATCTTCCGACAACTGGAAACTGAAGCTCTTGAAGACATCCGTCAGCGTTGCGTCGTCCACGGTCAGGTAGTAGCAATCGCCATGTTTCCGACTAGTGAGGATTTTTACGCCAACCACGTCGCCATCTGGAAACTTAAAGAGCATCTTGGCGTTCTCAACCGGCTTGACGGGGTACTCGCCGACCTCGCGCATCACCAGCGTCGTGCCATCCCAGGAAACGAACTCGTAGGGAGGATTCTCCATCTCGTGGATCAGAATCACATCGTCGTACAAAACATTCTCAATCGGCTCGATGACCGTGACCGTCTGACGAGACTCTTTCTCCTTACCATCCGGAGTCGTCAACGTCAAGGCAATCTCATGCTCACCAAATTCCGTATAAGTCCACTCCGGCTCTGGCTCCGTGCTATCGGCAATGCCGTCGCCGTCAAAGTCCCAAGAAAAAGCATAGCCGTCGGTGGAGTCGTCCATGGTAAAATGGCACTCGACATCTAGGGGGGCGGCTCCAATGGCGGGGAACGGTATGAACAAGGCCTTAGGCATCAGGGCCAGCGTCCCCACATCCAAGTCGTCCTCTTCCAGGCACCCGGCAACTGTCTCCTCGGCCAACGCCCAGTTCTCCGCATCAACCTCCAGACGATATGCACCGGATGGAATCTCAGCAATCTCCCAGCTTCCATCCTCTGCTACGTCTGCGTAGTACACGCCGCCATTTTCTCCGCAAGCCACCATTTGCATGCCATCTTCTCTGCAGACTGCACCATCCTTCGTCAGCAATCGACCATAAATTCTGCCCAGACTTTCAATTTCAACTACGATATGCTGCGCAGCATTGGCCGCATCCACCACCACAGGAGCAGAACTGTTGACCAAAACATCCTCCCCTTTGACCACTTTCACGCAGTATGTTCCATCGACCAGATCGCGGAATTCGAATGAGGCGTTTTCTGGCAACTCCTTGCGTACTAAAGCAAATACACCGTCTTCAGACCAAAGTTCCACCGAATATTCCCCCGCAATCGGCTGACCGCCTTTCATGCAGACATAGCCATCGATGCTTCCCCACGGGATTCCAAGGATTTCCAGGGCGGCGACATCCTTCCCGGGCATTGTATTCACCTTATACTCCCCTTCTGTTTCCGCAAAATTCAGCGCCAACGCATATTCCGCCGCCCCCGGCAAGGCATCGAAGCAAAAATATCCGTCATTGTCCGTCACCTCGGTGAAACGCATCGCCTGTCCATCTATCGTTGCGTCGGCAATTACCGTGACCCTTGGCAAAACTGCATGCGATTTCGCATGGTAGGCATGTCCGCAGATGCCAGAAAAATCGGAGACGGTCATCCGTTCGGCAAAATCACGCAGTGAATTGAAATTTGTTTCCTCTGCACCACGTTCGTACAACCGCACGGCCGCCTTGTGCACCGCTGTCTCCAGTTCCTTCCAGGTCGCGAAGGTCGCACTGACAGGGTACTCCTCATCAGGGAATGTCATCGTATCGAATTTCAGGCTACAATTGCCGGTGAAGGTAAAATAGAATGGCACGCGGCCTTCTTCACCCGCACGTAGGACATTTACAGGGTTCGCACCCGCGCCGTAGAGTAGCACCGCATCATTTGGCTCGTCCAAGAGTTTTGCCTTAACCTGGGTGCTATTTTTTCCAATCACGCGGAAAACCGGGGCGTTCCGATCCACCTCACCGGAATTCTTGTAGCAGACATAGCCGATGTACTGGCGCCCTTCGCGCACGCTGGCGGGAAGATCCAGCCATGCTTCCAGCTGCGCGGACTTGGCAGACTTCTCCACCGTAACGACCTC
>JAFRLP010000536.1 GCA_017431185.1 Victivallales bacterium
AAACTCCACGAGTCGCCTGGAGCCCTGGGTGGGCACTGGGATGTCCATGAGCCGCACAACTTGGAGAACGGAACACTCACGCAGGTCGGCGGGAAAGGCTCCTCTGTCCTGCGCGGCATCCCCGTGAAGGCGGGCGTCTGCTACCGCATCAGTTATGAGGCGACCGGACTGGACGACGCCCGCAGCGACACGGGCTTCCACGAAATCAAGACAACCATCACCCCCGCCGTGCAAGGGAAATTCGGCTTCAATGACGCGCGCAATTTTCCACAGCGGAAATTCCAGGACTTCACTATCCCGCAGGATTTCCCCGGAAAGGCCATCGACTTTGCCTTGACCGTCACCACGGGGGGGAGCGTCCGCTTCCGCGATTTCCAATTGGAGGAGCGCCCTGCGGACCCGACGGAGGGGTGGCGGATGTTCATCGAGTCGCCGTTCTACCGGGGAGCCATCTTCGACTCCGACCCTGAAGAGGAAATTCGGCTCAAAGTCCTGGCGGACGGGGCGGCACGCCGCGTCAAGGCGCGCCTGTCCATTCCCGACAGCGGCGCACTTGCCGCAGAGGTCCCCCTCCAAAACGGAACTGCGCGGCTGGCGTTCCCGCCCTGGCGCAAAGGGCACGGCAAAGCCGCCCTGACGGTCGATGTGCTGGACGAAGCGGGAAAAGCGCTCCGCACCTTCCACGAGACAATCCGCCGGCTGGAGGCACAGCCACGTGAGGTCAAAGCGCACCCCAACGGCTATTTCACCTGCAATGGCGAATGGCTTTTCCCCATCGTGGCATTCGACCTCTGCACAGGGAAGACCAGCCAGGAAATCCACTACCTGGCGCAGAATGGCTTCACGCTCATCCGCCACAACTACAACGCCAATCCGGCGGACGGCCTGAAGGCCCTGGAGGCGGCAAGGGAGTGCGGCGTGAAACTTGTCCTCTACACCGGATTCCCCCATCGCCTGGCGGATGTGCAAAAGTACAGGGAACGCCTGGAACGGGGATTCCCGCCGGAAATCCGAAACCACCCCGCTTTTTTCGGATATTTCATTGCGGACGAGCCGCTCTGGGGCGGCGTACCCGCCGAGGTGTTCCGTGCCGTACACGACATCCATCTGGATTTCGACCCCGCGCATCCCACCTGGATCAACGCCGCGCCGCGCAACGAGGTGGCGGACCTGCGTCCCTTCGGGGCGGCATGCGACATCTACGGCGTGGACATCTACCCCGTGCCCTGGCCCAACAACCACTCCGGTCTGGAGGACAAGACCCTGACCGCCTGCGGCAAGTATGCCCAGAGGATGAGGGAAACCGTTGACGGACGCAAGCCCGTCATCAACTGGCTCCAGGGATTCTCCTGGCATGAGTTCGGCGACGACCGCTGGGCCCCGAAGACCCCCAAGCCTCACCCGACCTTGATGCAGTCCCGGTTCATGGTGTACGATACCCTCCTGAATGGAGGAAACGGCTATGGGATTTATGGCCTGCGCTACGCCCTGCAAAACCGCTTCATCGAGGAGATCATGCAGGTCGCCCGCGAAGTCAACGGCATGTCGCGGCTCTTCGTGGAGGGCGAAAGGCTGCCGGACCCCAAGACCGACACCCCGTCCATCCGCGTCTGCACCATCCGTCACAAAGGGCGGGATTTCTTCTTTGTCCTCAACCTGACGGACAAGCCGACTAGGGGAGCGGTCACAGGGCAGGAAATGCCTGTCGGCCTGCACGACTACCAGAGCGGCGCCGAGGTCGATTTCGCAAGGCTGGAATTGCCCGGATACGGGGTCTTGACCTGCGGCCCCGCGCTCCCGCCGTCCGTCAATCCCATTCCACCTCCCATTCCGCAACTTGCCGCGCTGGGGTCGCCATTTCCCGACTACATAGAGCGCAAACGGCAACAGGACTCCAAGGAAAGTTATGCGGGAAAGGCGTCCTGGATATGGGACAACGACAGCGTCGCGCCCGGCGGCGAATGTTTCGTCTGGCGTTCCTTCGAGGCAAAGCCCGGTGAAAAGGCCGTTGTCCTCTTCACGGCGGACGACCTGTCCACGCTCTACGTCAATGGGGCCAAAGTCGCCACCCAGACCAGTTGGGACAAGATGGTCAGGGCCGATGTCACGCCCCGCCTGAGGCCTGGCCTCAACCACATCCTCATCCACGCCAGAGACGCGGGCGGGCTGCCGTGTGGCCTTCTTGCGGAAATCCGCATCGGCGGACATGCCATCGTCACGGACACCGGCTGGCTCACCCTCCCCTGTCCTCCTGGCACAAAGACGCCGCCGGCCCCCGAGGAGTTCACGGGAGGGCGCCCCGCCAAAATCATCGCCCCCTACGGTGGCGGCGCCTGGGGCAGGAAGGTCAAAATACAGTGAGGCCTGGCACAGGTGAAATTTCTTTCCATGTTGTAACTGTTCAGGAGGTGGGGAAAGAAAGGTTCTGGCATCTGCTGCCTTGAACTCCAATGCTCCGAAACTCCACGCGGCGAAAGCAATTCACTGTTGCTTTCGCCACTGGGAGTTCTGGAGATTGGGAGAGGAGAGTACCCAGAGAACAGATGTTGTCGGCGTTCGCGAGATTTTGCCAAAAGCGCTTGCGCAGCGCTGATGGTCTTGTTTTTCCTCGGGGACAAGCTCGCTTGTCCCCGAGGAAAAACAAGACCATCACAGTCCGTAAGGACCTTTGACAAAATCTCTTCTGCGTGTTTTGTGTGTTTTGTGGACAAAAATGGGGTTCTGAATAGGTACTCCATGTTTACGAAAAAAGTTGCGGAGAGATTGGACTTTGCTGAAAGACATGGATATATTTTCCATGCACGGATTCAATGAAGAAAAGCCATGGCCACATTGGACGAACTGTCAAGAAGGGTTCTGAATCCTGACGCAAGCCACCGTGCCGCACCGTTCTGGGCATGGAACTCCAGCCTGGAGCCAAAGGAGTTGCGCCGGCAAATCCGCATCTTCAAGGAGATGGGCTTCGGCGGGTTCTTCATGCACTCCCGCGTGGGGCTGGCGACGCCATACCTGTCCCAGGAGTGGTTTCGGTGCGTCCACGCCTGCGTGGAGGAGGCGAAAGCCCTCGGGATGAAGGCCTGGCTCTACGACGAAGACCGCTGGCCATCTGGCGCCGCAGGCGGAATGGCCACCAAGGACGACCGCTTCCGTGCCCGTCGTCTCCATCTGATGTGCGCCGTCGGGAGGGACGGCCTACCCGCCATTCCCGTCGAAAACATCCTGGGAGTCTTTGAGGTCGCCCCGACGACGGGGGAATACCGTCGCCTGGACTCCTTGCCGGAATGCGCACCCGATGGGCAGGAATTGGCGGTCGCATACTGGCAGATGATGGAGAAGGACACCTGGTTCAACGGCGAGTCCTACCTGGACACCATGAACCCCGCCGCCGTCCGCCGATTCCTCGACATCACCCATGAGGCGTACCACCACGAATGCGGCGAGGAGTTCGGCAAGGCCATTCCAGGCATCTTCACGGATGAGCCGGCATGCTCGCACGCCTACAACCAGGGACTGCCCTGGACGGAAAGGCTTCCGCAGGAGTTCACCCGAATGCACGGCTACGACCTCCTCCCGCACCTCCCGGAACTCTTCCTTGACCGAACGGGTGAGGAGTTCAGCCGCGTCCGCCATGACTTCTACGAGACCTGCACGCAACTGTTCATCGACTCATTTCCCCGCCAAATCGGCGAGTGGTGCCAGGCGCACTCACTCGCCTTGACCGGACATACTCTCCACGAAGACCTGGTCGCCAACCAGAGGATGGCCAGCGGCGCCGCAATGCGCTTCTACGAGCATGAGCAGATTCCTGGAATTGACCTGCTCACCGAGCACTGCGACTCCATTGACGCGGCCAAACAATGCGCCAGTGTGGCGCGCCAAATTGGACGCACGAAACGGCTCTGCGAGGCATACGGATGCACGGGGTGGGATTTCCCCCTGGTCGGCCACAAGGCCATTGGGGAATGGCTTCTCGCACTGGGCATCAATTTCCGCGTGCCCCACCTGGCATGGTATTCCATGGAGGGCGAGGCCAAGCGCGACTACCCTGCCAGCTTCTCCTTCCACTCCCCCTGGTGGCGGGACTACCATGCCATAGAAGACCATTTCGCCAGGCTGAACGCCGCCCTGGACGAAACCGAGGAGACACGCGACCTCCTGGTCATCCACCCCATCGAAACCGCCTGGGGATGGAAGGCCGCCCCCTCCTCCCAGGAGTGCGAGCACTACAGTGAATCCCTCATCGCCCTGCGCAACGCGCTGATGCGCGAACATCTGGAATTCGACTATGGGGACGAGGTACTGATGTCCCGCCATTCCAGGCTGGACGGGGCGGCCCTGCGCGTCGGCCATGCGTCCTACCGCGCCGTACTCGTGCCCGAACTGGCCACCATCCGCAGTTCCACGCTGAACCTGCTGCGAAAATTTGCTGACGCAGGTGGCCTGGTGGCATACCTGGGCGAACCGCCGAAACGGCTGGACGCGCAGCGCAGCCCCGCTCCCGCCACAGCCTACCGTGCCTTTCGGCACGTCACGCCAAGCGAGTTTGCCGACACGTTTGCCGCGCTGGTACGCCGCACCAGCGTCATCTCCGACGGACGGGAGGCGGACGCCGTGTTCGTCCATCTGCGTGAAGGCGGGGAGCGAACCCTGCTGTTCCTCGTCAACACCTCCATACACCATCCCGACACGCTGACGGTGGCGCCGCGTGTGGCGGAGAGGACACTGGAATACCCCGAGGCCACCATCGTTTTCCGCAGTGAACTGCGCGAGCCAAGGCATCTCTACGAACTGGACACAGGCACGGGAAAATGGCAGGTACACCAGGCCGAATTCCAGGACGGTCGCATCAGGTTCGACACCTCCTTCGCCCCGCTTCAGTCACGCCTTTTCCTGGCGACCGCCAGCCCCCTCCCCGTCGCCGTCCCGTCTCCGCCGAAGACAACGGCCCTGGACATTCTGTTTACCCTGCACGACCACCCAGACATCACGCTGGACGAGCCGAACGCCCTCGTCCTCGACACAGGCAGATGCCTCATTGACGGAAAGGAGAGTGGCGACTCGCCCGCCCCCCTCCTGGACATAGACGACACCCTCCGCGCCAGGCTTGGCGCACCATTGCGCGGCAACCATGCCATCCAGCCGTGGCTATGCCCCAGAACAGCCACCGCCCCCGCCGTCAACGTGACTCTTGAATTCGAATTCGACTGCGAGACGCCGCCGCCATGCAGTTCCCCTCTATGGCTGGCACTGGAGCATCCCGAGGCGTATCAGGTCAGGCTCAACGGAGTCTCCCTGGAAAACGTGGACGGCTGGTGGATTGATCCAGCCATTCGGCGCGTGTCCGTGCCACATTCCGCCGTGCGCACGGGACGCAATCTGCTTTCCCTCCACACCCGTTTCAGCGACTCCTCGCCTGGCCTGGAAGCCCTGTTTCTGCTCGGGGACTTCGGCGTGCGGAAAGGAGGCTCGCTGACCGCCCCACCCAGGCGGCTGGAGTTGCGTGACTGGTGCAACCAGGGGCTGCCCTGCTACGCCGGAAACTGCACCTACCATTGGAATTTCCAGTTGGCCCAGCAGGTCAACTGCGCGGCCCTGCGCATCCCCGCCTGGGCTGGAACAGCCCTCAAATTCTCCCTGGACGGGATGCCGACGCGACTGCTGGCCTGGCCGCCCTACGTCGCCCAACTGGGCCACCTGGAGGCGGGGGCGCACAGTCTGGACTTGACCGTGCTCGGTTCCCGACGCAACGCCTTCGGGCCGTTCCATTGCGGGGAGCGCTACCCCGCCTGGGTCGGCCATCGGCAATTCAGAGCCAGGGAATTCGGCGAGCGACAACTTGCCCCCAGCGGGCTGTTCGCACGGCCTGAACTGCTCGCCCTGTCCACGGGTTCGTCATTTCAAGCATCCACAACAATAGGAAAACATCATGTCCCAGTCCTTTGATTTTCACCTCCATAGCCAGTGGAGCTACGATGCCCTCATGCCAGTGGAGGAGTATTTTCGCCTTGCCCGCGCGAAACGGCTGCGCGCCTTCGCCCTCACCGACCACCATACGATGGACGGCTACGGGGATGTCATGGAATGCGCCAGAAAATATCCCGACGTGCATTTTGTGGCGGGGGCAGAACTGACCGTCCATTGCCCCCTGGGGACATACGACCTGGTGTGCCTGAACATGCCATGCAGGGAGGACGGAGAACTGGTCAAGCTCTTCCAGGCGTACCGCGCCTGGCAGGTCGCCTACGGTACTGCGTTCTCCGCGAACATGCTGAGGCTCGGCTTCCCGTTCGACGACCAGGAGCGCCTGAAGCTGCTGCGCAGCTACCGCCCCGCCAGGGTCATTGAAAAGCAGGGCAACACCCATGTACGCTTCGCGACCATCCGGGACTACTGCATCGACCGAGGCTTCTGCCATGACCAGAGCGAGTACCTGAAGATGGTTGGGCGCTTCGAAGACATGCCCGATTATCCAGAATACGATTTCGTCGTACCCATCGTCAAACGCGCAGGCGGAATCGTGCTCATCGCCCACCCATACGACTACTTCAGGCACGATGACCAGAAGCGAATGGACGAACTCTGCGAGATGCTCGACCTTGACGGCATCGAATGCTCCAATGGCGGCGCCGTCCCAGAGCCATTCTCGCGAATCTACCGCGAATACTGCCGAAAACACCATCTTCTATCCTCCGCCGGAACCGATGGGCACGACCAAAGGGACGGCGACCAGATGGCCCGGCATTTCGGCGAGGACTCCTGGCTGGACGAACTGCTCGAAAGAGTCAAACTGCACTAAAAGCCATCTCCGATATCCGCCGCACTGACCTGTGCGAGAATTCTGCACAGGCATTGCGGACAATTCCATCGGCGACATCGGTCATCCCAGCCCCTGCGCGACTTTGCGAATGGCGGCAGCAGTGTCACGGGCGTCCTGGACGGTGAAGAATTCACTGACTGGCAAACGTATGGCGGTGGCGAGCACCTCTTCGGCGACGGGACACAGGCCAGCCGGATATGAATAACTCTGCCCGGAGAGAATCTCCGCCGGCCAGATGCCGCCTGGAAAGAAGGATTTGTCCGCAAAAAGGGCCTCCCGATAGATGGGGCGCGGGATATATCCGGCCATCGCGGGCACGCCTTCGGCCCGTAGCGCCTCCGCAAACCTGGGACCGTCCCCCCTGAAACGCCCTGGCTGGAGCCGTATCATGTAGAACCACCAGGATGGTTTCGTGTCAGGCAGGACAGACGGAGGGGTGACTCCGGGGATTCCCCCCAGTCCCTCCTCCAGAGCGGCCACATAGCGGCGACGCGCTTCGACCAGGGCCTCCAGGCGACCCAACTGCGCCAGCCCCACTGCATACTGCAATTCGCTGGCACGGTAATTCGGGGCCACGCGGCGCAGACGGTTCCCCTGTCCCAGACGGTCGTAGAACTTGTCCATATTGTTGTGAAGCAGACCATAGAGGCGTTCATCGTCGGTGATGGCAAAGCCGCCTTCGCCGGCGGAGAGATGCTTGGAGTCGTTGAGCGAGAAGCACCCGATGGCGCCGAAGTTTCCGACATGGCGTCCATGATACAAGGCCCCGTAGGCCTGGGCGCAGTCCTCAATGACAGGGAGACCATGCCGTCCGGCCACCTCCAGAATGGAGTCCATGTCGCAGGGCGCTCCAGCCAGATGCACGGGAATGATGGCGCGTGTGCGTGGGGTAATGGCCTTCTCCACGCTTTCCGCAGTGATGTTATAGGTGTGCGGCTCGACATCCGCGAAAACGGGGATGAGGTTTTCGTAGATGATGCCGATGATGGAGCCCATATCGGTGATGGGCGAAGTGATGACCTCGTGCCCTGGAGGTATTTCCAGGGAGGCGATTGCCGCATGGATGGCCGCGCTGCCGGAGGAGCAGCCCGCGCAGTATTTCGCACCGAAGGTCGCCTTGGCCTTCTCGCAGAACTGCGTGACCTTGTGTTTGCACCAGTAGGCCAGGCTGCCATAGTCCAGGGCATCCTTCAACTCAGCAAGTTCCTGTGCCCCAAAGCGATGACCTGTGCCGTAAGGAATTCGTTTGAGCGGCATGCCGCCCTCCAATGCCAGTTTTTCCATGTCCTCTAAAGTTTTCGTGGTGGATAGACAGTGATGAGAGAATTGTTTCTGGGGGAAAGAGGTTCCGCCTGAAGCGGCGCCCCCGCATTGTCGCTGGCAGGCTCCCGAACCTGGCGGGCCAGGTAAGTGCGTCTGGCATGAAGAAAATTCTGTGTGGACGAATAGCCGCACTGCCTGGCAATGTCGCACAGCCGTTCCTCACCTGTCGCCAGCATCCGTGTCGCGTAGCGCATCATGTTTTGCAGGAAATACTGCTTGATGCCGCAGCCGATTCGACTGCGGAACAGTTGGGTGAGAAAACGACGGCTGACCCCGGCCTTCTCCGCAAGGCAATCGATGCCGGGATAGAGGAAGGGCGGCCCGTGCAATTCGTTGAGGACAATGTTCAAGGTCTTGTCCACGCCCGCAAAGCCCAGCCCCTGCGCCTTATTCTCCGTCGCCCGGGCAATACGCCAGATGTCCGCGAGCATTTGCAGGAACAGGCTGTAGAGTTCCAGTTGGGTCTCCGTGCTTTCAGGGGCGTTCCAGGTCTTGACCGCCCGCCGGCACAGCCGGAAGAACGAAGGCCGCTCAGCCTTTGGCAGATTCAGGTAGCGGGGCAGTTCCGCTGGCATCTTGCCGTACCAGAGCAGGTGCCAGAAAACAGCCACATAGGGGCGCTTTCCGTCCGGCAGGAACTGATGGCGTTCGCCCGGATAGGTGATGAAGAGGTCACCAGGCTGGATGCGGTAGGCGACTCCGTTGACAACGACCGTGCCACCGCCTTTCTCGAAGGCCACAATATGCAGGCGCGACAAATGGATGTGCATTTGCGTGCCGCCTCTCGGCGTGGCCTGAAAATAGGTGACGCCCTGAATGATTACCTCCTCCCCTAGTTTGGGAAGCCAGTTCAGCGCCTCCATGTTCAGCCTCCGACGGGAAGACCCAGCAGCCTGGCGGCATTGCCGAAGGAGATGGCCGCGATTTCCGCCGAACTGGCCTTCTCCAGTTTGGCGATGGCGGACGACACGCAAAAATGGGGGGCATGGCTTCCCAGCAGCAACCTCTCCGCGGCAACCTTTTCCCGCAGAAGAGGCAGAGTGGGAAACCCCTCGGCAAATCCCAGGTCAAAATGGAGATTCCCCGCATGGCAGGCCAGGATTTCCCCAAGGTAGGCGTTGAGCACCAGCACAGGGGACGGGGCCAGCGCCTCCGCGAATGTCTCCAGCGCGTCCAGCGGTATGCGCGGAACACGGCACAGCGGATGCTGCGCCCGCTCATCCTCCTCACGCATCACCACCACAGGGAGGATGCCGTGCCGCACCAGTCCCCGCCCCATGTCCACGGCGCCGCCCTCCGCCAGACCATATCCCTGGAAAGACGGATAAAGCGCGGCGGCGGAAACTCCCTGAAGCGCCTTCCAGTACGCCCAGTCAGGATGGACGACTGGCAGGGGAAGAAAGCCTTTCCATCCACGGCAACGCGCAAGCAGTCTTTCATTCTCCAGGTCGGGGACACGGGAGAACGGCGCCTCCGACGACCGAACGAGCCCGCCGATGACCCCATGGCGCCGGAGATATTCCGCCAAGGCCTCCCGGCCTTCCAGGGGGGACGGGCGGAAGGGCCAGCGACCCAGCGAGAGATTGACGTCAACGCTCACCATTTGAGCAGTTCCTCCGCATTGAGGTGGAAGATTCTTTCGCGGTCATCTTCACGAAGGTCGGCCTCGCGGACTTTGGCGAGTTGCGCCGCAAAGTCACGGCAAGGCGCGTCCGAACCGTAGAGAAGCCGACGCGCTCCAATTCGGCGGACGGCATACTCGACCAGCCCCGCCTCCGGCTGGGCCCCGGAGGTATCGACATAGACATTGGGGCACTCCGCAATGTCCTCGACCCCGCGATGACCACAACCGCAAAGGTGCGCCATGACAATCCGGTTACGAGGCCAACGCCGGGCCAGGGCGGCAACATCCCTCGGGTCGGACTCCCCTGCGTATTTCTGCTCGGTCTTGTACCAGGTATGCTGGAGGAGCGGGGCCCCGAACGCCAGCAGTTCCTCCATAATGGGGGAGAGCCTGGAGTCACTGCACGGCACGGAAATCTCAAGTTTGACCCCCCGAAACTCCGCAAGCGAAAGGCACCGGCGGATTTCCAGGCGCAGGAACTCCTCCGGCAATGCGGGGTTGAGGAAACAGAAGCCGCAGGCGTGGGGCGACGCCCGACGCACCTCCGCCAATGTGTCGTCATTGATTTGCCTCACCTGGTCTTCGTTGGGCTGCGCCCCGTCTCTCAGCACGTCCCCCAGCAGAACATACCTCTCGATTCCATGGAGGCGCGCCTCCTCGGCCAACTGCCTTTCCCGTCCCCGAAAATTGTGCGTATGGATGTCGATGACCATGTTTTTTTCCAGTCAGTATTCCGCGTAGCCCAGTCGGCAGACGGAGTGGCAATAGAAGATTTTGCCGTCAACGACGGCGCCGCCCGCCGTAATCCTATGGTCGGTGGCGGTGACGGGAACAATCCCGTCATCGGTGATTTCGGATATCATCTGGTTCTGAAGCATGAAAAGGCGCTCCCCGTCTGGGGATTTGAGCAGGCCATTGCGGGGCACTCCGCCGTTTTCGGAGATGTCAAGGTCCTGAAGCGTCTCCCACGCCATTGGCTCGATGACCAGCAGATGCTGAAGGCTCGTGGCCGCATAGACACGCCCATGCCAATGGGCGATGGCAATGACCTCATGGGCATTCGGAACAGGGATGGAGCCGCTCACCTTGCCCGATTTCCAGTCCAATCGGAAGACGGAAGGCCGCTCCGCCTTGAGATGACCGCCTCCCGGCGCCAGGATGCTGGAGCCGCCGACAAGCGTGCCGTCCGGCAGAAAAGCCATGCAGATGCAGCTTTCCCCCTCCAGCCACTCCCGAATCTCACGGTTCTGCCCAGTCGCAAGGTCGTGTATCCCGAAGCCGCCGCCTGTCAGCCCGTAGCCGGCAAAGCCTGAAATGACCAGTTCGCCAGTATGCGGATGGACGGCGATGGCACGTGGACGCCCCACCAAATCCGGCCAACTGCCCAACTGGCGGGGATTCAGGCTCGGGGGCGCGTCCGCCAAAGGCAACGCAGGACGGGCCTCGGTCAGTTCCAGGCCAATCAGAGAGAAAAGCCGAAACTTTCCGCCGGCATTGGCGGCAATGGAAAAGCGGATCGGAAACGGACCCGCCTCACGTTGGAAGGGACCGAAAACCAGATGCTCCCCGGAACATGGCTCTACGCTCTGGAGGTTGTACTCATGCGTCTCGCCAGGAAGTTCCAGCGTCACCGTGCCGTACCCTTTGGATTTGTAGAACTGGAGATGGCAGTACCACTGCCCCGCGTGAGGGACGTCGGGAGCAAGGGTGAACCTGTTGTCGGCCAACTCGCCGATGCCCAGCAACAGCCCCTGCCTGGTGAGTTCCGTCCACCGCCCGCCGTCCGCCGTGGAGACGGCAAGCAGCGCAGGGATGGCGAGGCCAAAATTCTCAACCAGCCCCTTGCTGTACTTTGCAGGCAAGTCCGGATTGTATTCCCAGAGCCGCCCGCCGCCGTACTCGCAGCCGTAAATTTTTCCGTTGACGGCGGTCATGTTGCAGAAGTTCCCGCCACCAATGGTGGGGTTGTGGCCCAGGTCTGTGGTTTCCAGCGTGCCAGGGGAGAGGCGCCCCAAATGCTGGGGGTGCGCGGCGGAATAATAGACCTGTCCGTCCGGGCCGGAGGCCATGCAGGTCAAGTCCAGCCCGCCGGAGACGTATTCCACGGGGAAGGTGGCGCGGACGCCGCCCTTGTCCTGCCAGGTGACTTTGCGGTTGTCCAAGTCGTAGTTGACAATCCGCGCTCCGTCCGAAAAGTCCAGCTTCATGGTCCCGTATTTGAGGGAACGGTTGGGTTTGGCGCGCGGGCAGCCGACTCCCTCCTGCACGATTTTTCCGCCCAGGCATTTGACGCGGAACGCCCCGCAGGAGGCATAGACACACCCGTCCTCCCCCTCCAGGACAAGAGCCGTGCCGGTGGTGCGCTGCGATTCAGGC
The DNA here is from genome assembly GCA_017431185.1 of Victivallales bacterium. The sequence goes on from JAFRLP010000536.1 coordinate 12,141, forward strand.
ATGAGTTGTGTGCGTGTCCCCGTCCTGGGGTCGAATACCACCACATTGGCCCTGGCGGTGCCGATGCCGCAATAGACGTAGCCCTGGCTGTCAATGGCGATGTAGCTCAAGTACTGTTCCTGGTCGTCCGCCTTGCCAAAATCGCGGAACGCGCCATCCTCCGGGGTGACGGAGGCCAGGGTGGCGTTGGGATAGCTTCCGAGATAGACGGTGCCCTGGTCCGGCGAGACGCAGGCGCAGAGATTGGCGGAGCCGACCTTGCCTGCCTCGCGGTATTCGCGGGTGTTGATGTCGAAGATGTATGCCCTACCTGAATATCCGAAGACCAGATGCCCATCCGCAGTCATCCCTCCGCCAAAAATGGACCCCCGCCGGCGTGGCGTGATGTAATGCTGGCTGGTTTTGCCTGTGTCCAGGTCAGTGAGCAGCAGATAGCCGTCACCGGAATCCTCGGGCGCCGCCACGGCAATGTGATGCCCATCCCTGTCCAGGGCGGCGACGCAGAACCGCAGTTCAGCCGATGAAATGCCCACTCCCAAATCTCTGGCCTTGACTGGAGGGTCCGGCTGCCGTTCCTCCAGTTCCAGCGCAGTGACGCGGAATGCCATGTCGCAGTCCTGCGCCTTGCGCCCCAGATAGATGTCCACACGCGCAACCGCGGTCTCCTCGGGTTCGCACACGTCCCTGGCAATCCATTTGACCCCGCCTCGGCTTCTGCCTGGCGTCATGGTCAGACGCTGGACTTTTCCCGTGACGTTCAAGGTGTAGAAGGAGGCCACCACCTTGCCGCTGGCGGAGATGAACTTGGCGTAGATGCTGTCACGCTCCTGCGGGGCATCCACCTGCACCTCCAGACGGACTTGCCTTGACGCAAGGGAAACAGGTTGCGACAGTCCGACCCGCGCAACCAGATAGTGGTAGGTGGATTGCCCGCTCTGCCCCGTCACGGCTATCGCCCCGTTTTCCGCACGGATGGCCCCCGCCGCATGGATGCCGTGGCATTTGAGGGCCTGCGGCGAGCCGTTCCACAGGGGCAGGGACTGCGCTCCGTCCGCGACAGGCGCCAGGCCAAGGCTGAACAGGCAGACAATACAGGCATAACGGCGGAGATTCATTTGCAGTGCCTTTGCTGGATGCGGGGGAATGCCGACGGGCTGATGTTCCTTTGCCTACTCCGGCGTTGGAGTCAGGATGGTTGCACGGTCACAGAGCGGACGCTCCAGCCCCAGCCGGAGGATGACGTCGAGAATGGCGTAGCCGTCCTCCACCTTGGCCTCAAAGGGGCGCACGGTGAGGGCGTCGAACTCAAAGGTGAGCGGAGCCGCGCCAGTGGCAAGGGTGACCGCCGCATTGATGTCGGTCTGCGGGTCGCGGCGCGGCGGCGTCCGGTCAGGCGCGCGTCCCATCCGCTCGTTGAAGCGGCGGCGGATTTCCATGACCGTCCTCACATTGCCAGGATAGTTCATCACGCTGGGCACGATGACATGGGAATTGTAGGTGCAGGAGTGCATGTTGAGGAACAAATCGATGCGCTCGCGGTCGGCTAGCCTCAGAAGCGCCTGCGCCTCGGCGGTGTGGATGTTGCCTGGGGCGCAGTCCAGCATGATGTTGTAGCCATCGGCGTTGTAGTACGTGCCAAGCTGGGTCACCCTTTCCATCGGCATCGGAAAATGCTCCTTGAGGTCCGGCCATTTCAGGACGGAGCCGTCGTCCAGCCAGGTGAGAATGGGGCCGTAGTCGGCCTGCGTGCATCCCATCAGGCAGTCGGGGGCGATGGCGCGCCCGTCCATGTTGACGCATGGCAGGATGACCAGACGGTAGCGCGAACAGAGTGCAAGCAGTTCCGCGTTCTCCCGCCCCAGCAGGTCTTTTCCCGTGTCCAGCAGGGAGAGCAGGTTCAGCGCCGTGCAGACCCCTTCCGTCTCCTCCGCATGGATGCCCGCCACAACCATCACCACCTGCGGGTCGTTCTCGGCATAGACCTGGGGATGCGGCGAACCGGTCGCGCTGGGCCAGTTCACGCGGTTGTGCTTTGATTCCGCGCCGACGGAAAAAGCATAAACGGGAAAGCCGCCCGGCGTCGTGGCCACAACCTCGCGGCGCAGACGCTTGACATTCTCGCAAATCTCACGGATCTCCTCGACCCGCACACGCCACCAGTCGGGACGCGGCGCCGCTGACGGGATTTCCCTCCGCGTGAAATTCCTCTCCATGACCTGCTCCACCTATTTGTACTGCGCCCAAAGTTTGCGGGTGTCCTCGTTGTCCACGGCCAGCGCCGTGGCCTTCATAGTCTCCACATGCCCGTCCAGAATGCCCAGCACCGTGCCGCCGCCATGCATTTGGGCAAGGTTGCCGTAGTACCCGTTTGTCCAACTTTCGTGGTTCTTGAGTTTGATGGCGGAGTAGATGAAGGAGTTGCCCTGGTCACGCTGGCAGGCGAAATAGAAGGAGCGGGAGGGGTAAGGATGGGCGCGGATCAGCATCACGGCGCGACACGCCTGTACGTAGTTGACATAGGGCATCCCGGTGCCTTCGGGGTTGTTGGTGTTATAACTGAAGCCGTAGCCGTGCTGGAAATTCCCGTTGCTCAATTTCGGCGGCTTACTGGGGCACTGGAACGACTTGCGGTTCTGCACGTGCTCCCAAATGGCGGCGCGCCAGTATCCGCCCTTGAAGTCCGTCGGGTTTTCATCGCGGGCCACCCGCCCGCTGGAAGACCCCTCATCCGTGTTGTACTGGATGCCGAAGGGCAGCGCATCCCCATTGGCGTCCACATAGAGATGGATGCCCAGCATAAGTTGCTTGGCGTTGTTCACGCAGGAGATCGTCCGTGCCTTCTCCCGCGCCTTGCTCAACGCCGGCAGAAGCATCGCGGCCAGTATGGCGATTATGGCGATGACGACAAGCAACTCAATGAGGGTGAAAGACTTGTATTTCATGTCCGTTGTTTTCACAGGTAAAGACTCCATCGAAAAACACAGTCATAAATGTATTCGAGAAAAAACTTTTTGCAAGTGTTTTTTCAGTTAAAATCAGTGTTATTTCAGGCATCGGACAGACCGCGGGTTTTTCGCAAATTCAAGGTTGACTCGAAAGAATAATTTGCATACATAGATTTCCTATGTATATTAATGGTGTTTACATAGGAATTCTATGTAACATGGCAAGCAAAGGAACTTTCAACGGCAAAGGAGACAGTCAAAATGTCAGAGAGCAAGGAATTGATGCACGGGTCGGTCGAAGTCGTAATACTAAGGCTCCTGTCGGAGCACGACATGTATGGTTACGAGATGATAAAGACCGTGAACGAGAGAAGCAACGGCTATTTCCAATGGCGTGAAGGCTCTCTGTATCCATGCCTTCACAAACTGGAAAGCGACGCCCTTGTCAAATCCTATTCACGCGAAAGCAATGGCAAGACGCGACGCTACTACACCCTCACAAGTTTGGGACGCGAGGCGGCGAAGGCGCGCACAGCGTCCACGCGTGAATTCTGCGCGATGCTGTCGATGTTACTTCAGCCAACGCCACAAGCGTGAATCTCATAGGGCGTCTTTGCAAAGGAGATACTGCAATGAATCATGGCCTTCACGATGAATTGAGAGAGTATTCAAGACTGTGCTCCAAATCCTTGTCCGATGATCCGGAACTTTGCCAGCAGGTGGGAGATGAACTTCTCGGTCATCTTGAGGATGCCTTTGAGGAGGAGCGGATAAATGCTTCAGAGGAACAGGCTTTGAAGAATGCCACGCATCGTTTTGGCAATCCGGAGGAACTGTCAAGCCAGCTTGCGGAAAGCAACAGCAGGAGGCTTTCGCGACATGCGCACATACGGCGTGCCGTAAAATGGCTTGCCCTGCCGTTTCTTATCATCGGGGTGTTCCTATGCATCGACGTCAGAAGCGTCATCTCAAGTGTTATTCTTCTCAAGTGGATGTATCCCGAATTGTTCGACATGGAGCGCCGTGATGTTCACATGGATCTCGGATTGAAGACTCGAACGTTGTCCGATGACGAGCAGCAACTTTTCTACTATTACTTTGGTGATCTCTCGGAAGAAAACCGCATTGGAATCCTTTCACGGCTGTATGCCTCCAATCCCGAAGACACTATGGTTTGCGCCCTGTATGCGCAGGAATTGTCACACTGCAACTTCTCTGTTCCAGAGCAGTTGCCGGAGATTTTGGCGAATGGCAGGAGAATCGACCCGGACAATTCGCTCTACGACTATCTGGAGTGCAATATGCTCATACAGGAGTCCTGCGCATTGCCCAAGAAGGCCGAATCCCCTGAAGATGATGCCATCAAAGACCGTGCCAGACTGGATGAGGCGATGGCAATCTACCGACGCGCGCTCTCCAAAGGCGTAGTGAGGAACTACACTGCTGCGCTGCAGGAAAGAATACGCGGAATGCTCAGGATTCGGGAGGATTTGCTCGGTGGACTGCATCTGACCGATGTCGCCGCAAGAGAAAAACTACTCCTTCTGACCGTCGGAACAAACATCGCCAGAGGCGTGGCGCTGTATTGCGACATCCTCCACAAGGAGGGCAATGATGCCAAGGCGCTGGAGTTTCTCAGAACCTGGCGCGTGTTCATTCCCCAGTTTGTCGAAAGGGAGGGCGCATGCATGCTGGACATTCTGGCTGGCATAACGAGGATGAAACTCTTCCTCAAGTGCGCCAGGCGTCTTGAAACGCAGGATGAAATCGCCGTCTTGGAAGCGGGTGCCGACATGCGCAAGGAGATGATGGATTCCATGCACGGCCACACCACACAGCACCTCCAAGCAGGAGGCATCCTGTCAGGAATTGTTCCGCCGCTTTCCGTGGAAGGCAACAATATCGCCGAATGGTCGATTGAACGAAAACTTACGGTTGTGTTTGCGTATGTCGCTGATATAGACTTCGTCGAAAAAGTCCGCGTCTTCCTTTAAAAAGATAATATCCTATGAAAAGTTATCCTTTAAAAAGTTAGATATTGACTTGCATTTTTCTTTTCAGTGGATAAATTATGACAAATCCCAAATTAATGGAGAATCATCGCATGAAAAGAGTCCTATCACGAATAATGGAGGAGTTTAGAACTTGGGAACTCCCTGAGTTGGCGGCCAGAGACGCGTTCTTCCCGATTGTCAGTGGGAAGGCCACAGTCATCACGGGCATGAGACGCACAGGGAAGACATCCCTGTGCTACCAGGAGATGAAGAAACTGCTGGCTGGCGGCGTCCCGCGCGACCGCATTCTGCATCTGAACTTCGATGATGACCGCCTGATGCGCTTCACGTCTAATGATTTCCAAACCATCCTTGACGTCTATTACAGCGAGTTCCCGCAGAACAGGGACTTCCTGTGCTACTTCTTCCTCGACGAAATCCAGAACGTCCCGGGCTGGGAGCACTTTGTCAGACGGCTCATCGACAGGGAAAAGGTTCAGGTCGTCCTCACGGGCTCGTCGTCGAAACTGCTCTCGGATGAGATTGCGACCTGCATGCGCGGACGTTCGGTGCGAAGTGTCGTGTATCCGTTCTCGTTTGCCGAGTTTCTGCTGGCCAACGGGGTGTTCAAGACGCTTCCTACGCGTCTGTCCGATCGCGACATCTCGCTCCTGAGGAATGCCTTGAAGAAATATTTCACCGTCGGCGGCTTTCCCGAGGTTCAGTCCGTCGATGGGCGCACCCGCTACGCGATTCTGCAGGAGTACATTGACCTGGTGATATTCGACGATGTCGTGGAGCGCCACGAGGTGTCCAACGTGCAGGTGCTTCGCCATCTTCTCGACACGGTCCTGAACAACCCATCGCAGAAGTTCAGCGTCAGCAAATTCCACAAGGAGATGAAGGACCAGCTCAAGCTGAAATGCTCCCTCGCCGACCTCTACGACTTCCTCAAGTATCTGGAGGACGCCTACATCCTGTCTCGCCTGAAACTGCACTCCCGTTCCGTGAAGAAGGCGCAGGTGAACCCCGCAAAGGTCTATCCCATCGACGTTGGGCTTGTCCGCGCTGCATCCCGTGATCCCGACGCCAACCGCGGGCATCTGCTGGAGAATATGGTCTTCCTGCAGATGCTGCGCGAAGGGTGGAAGATGGGCTATGTCGTGACCGAGAAGGGAGGCCACGAGGTGGACTTCTACGCGACCCACCCAATCGACAAGAGGAAGCGCCTTGTGCAGGTGAGTTATGAGATGCCATCCAGCGAGACGCTAAGGCGCGAGGTCGAGGCGCTGACCCAGGCAGGCGAAGAGCTCGGAGTCAAGGAGCGGCTCATTGTCACTTGGGATGACGAGGCAGAGTTAGAGGGAGGAATATCAGTTGTTCCCGCCTGGCGATTCCTGCTTGGCTTGCAGTAATAATGTTTTTCCCATAATGACAAACATTGGTGGAGCATATCGGCGATTCCGGAATGCGTAAAAAACGCCATAACTCTACTCAAAAAGCACGATTTAGCACTTGTCAAGCAGAAAATCCAATGCCCCGAAAATGGCACCAAATGGCACCTTTTCCGCTCCCAAACGGCACCAAATGGCACCTCTTTTTCAAGGCGTCACATCATGCCGACAGCCACCGCAGAGGCCTCGTGCCTCCACTCTGTCTATTGCTTAATATAGAGCCTGTTATGGCATGGACAAGCCTTTGGGCACGGAAAACTCGCTTTTTTTTTGTTGTTCGCGACACATTTTTGTCGTAATAAATTGAAAAATGTCATAAAAGAGGCTATAGTACGGCATTCATCCAACAGGAGAGCAACCATGAGCAGATACAACGGCGACGAATCGGAGACATTGGAGTTCAAGGCGGCGTACACCGACACAATATGCAAGGAGATT
>JAFRLP010000537.1 GCA_017431185.1 Victivallales bacterium
GACAGTGGCGGAGGCAAAGGCCTTTCGGGAGGCCCGAAAAGTCCGCGAAACCCATTTCACAGGCGATGTTCTAAAAAGAAAGTGGTTCACCATCGGCAAACAGAAAGACCTGCCGCGTGAGGACGGCGCATACGCCTTTGTCGCCGGCCAGATGGGAGGGCTCGGCTGCTCGAATCTGGCCTGGCAGGCGGACACCATCATAGCCGTCGAAGTCGATTTCCTCATGGAGGATTCAGGGGGCTATCTGTCTCTGGAATTCAAATCGCTCTTTCCGGACGGCTCCGAACACTCCTCCTTCAAGGGCATATCCACTCTCCCTGGTGTGCGCCAGACCCTGATGTTCCCCGTGGGTGACGACCCTGCCTGGAAGGGAACCATCACCGAAGTCCGCCTGACCTGGCACGGTCAAACGGCACGGCTCTCCTTCGCCTCGCTGGACGCACTGCCCTACATCAACAGCCTCCACGACTTTCGTCCCCGAGGGCGTTACCGCCTCAGCCGACTCACAGGTCAGGCCGCTGCCGCCTTGTCCTTGCTTGACCGCAACGGCAAGACCCTGCAGACGGTGAACCTGCCCTGCGAAAAGGCCTCCGTTGAATTCACCGCCCATGAGCAGGCGATGGAAATCTCGGCAAAATGCGCGGACACGGAGACCAGACTGAACCTGACCCGCCTGGAACTGGTCAATCCGACACGCCCCACCCCATACTGGCGTGGAGAGTGGATATGGTCGCAAAACGGATTTGGGCCAGACGCCGAAAACGTCTGGCTCACCCGCGATTTTACGCTGGACCAGGTTCCCCGCGAGGCCTCCTTCGTCGGAGTCGGCGACGACCTCTTCGAGTGCTTCATCAACGGCGTGAACATCGGCGGCAGCCACGACTGGCAAAAAGCCCACAGCATAGATGTTCGGAAACATCTGCGGAAGGGACGCAACACCATCACCGCCAGGGTCTATAATGTCCAGGCATGGGGAGGCTTTCTCGCTGAACTCTATGTCAATCAGGGCGGACAGCCAATCTATATCGTGACCGACAAGGAGTGGCGTTGCCACGTGGGCGGAGAAAACATGCCCGAAACCTTCGAGAGGCCCGTGATGGTGCTGGGGCCTCCCCCCGTCGCACCCTGGAACTCCCGCGTGAACTACGCATACGTCGGCCCCAGGGGAAAAATCCAGGTGCTTCAGAAAGGACAGGACTGTTTCCGCGCCAAAGTGCTGCGGAGGCCCTCAGTGGATTTGGGCAGGATGGAACTCTCCCTGCAATCAACCGACGGCCAGGCACGGCGCGCCTTCGCAGCCATCACTCCCCGCACTGGCCTATGGCAAGAGGGCCAGGAGATTACGGTGAACCTGCGTCTCTCCCCGCAGGCAGAGCCATCCACCGCCTTCTGCGCCTGCGACTCGCTGGAGGTGGCGGACAACGCGCCGTTGGCCAGCATCTCCGCCACGCCCCGCACAACAGCCAAACTCGCCCAGTGTCACATAGAGGGCGCGGGCACCCGCCCGCAAATCGTCATAGACGGCAAACCGCACGCCCCCATCTACTATCTGCTCTCCGGCGGATTCGCCGTCAGTCCCGAAAGCAAGGAGTGGATGTTCCAGGCGGCAGCCAGGACAGGCTGCAATATCCTTCGGCTCGGCGCCAAGTTCGAGGATTTGTGGCGTTCCGAGAATGAGTTTGACTTCTCCAGCCTTGACCGCAAACTGGACGCCATCGCGCTGACCGCACCCAACGCCTATCTCATCCTGAACATCCAGACCGGCATGCCCGAATGGTGGTGCAAAAAGTATCCGGACGATGTGACGGCCTATTACGGCGACCATCCCCGCCACCGTCAAAAAGACCGCCAGGCGCTCGCCTCCAAACGCTATCTTCAGGATGCGGACAAGGCCCTCACGGCCATCATCGCCCATCTGAAGCGGTCGTTCCTGGCCTCGCGTGTCATCGGCCTCGCCATCTCGGAGGGCTGGAACAGCGAATGGTTCTGGAGTTACGTCGATGACCAGGGGCGTTCCGCCATGGCTGGCTTCTCCCCTTCCGACCACGCCACCTTCCGCTCCTATCTGCATGAAGAGTACGGGACGGACGCCGCGCTGGCGAAAGCCTGGAACATGCCTGGCGTTACCATGGCGACGGCGCCGATGCCGCCCCCAGAACGCATCAAAGCCGGCTCGGTGGGACTGCTTCTGGCTCCAGGGCAGGATATGCAGGTCATCGACTGGTTCCGTTTCCGCAACCGGTCTCTCGGCGAGGCCATCACCTACCTCTGCGGGGTCGTCAAGCGGGAGAGCAACAACTCCTGGCTGGCAGGGGCATACTACGGCTATCTGGTCGCCTTCAGCAATATCTTCGGTCGTCTGCAGACGGTCGGGCACCTGGACATCGAGAGGGTCGCCCGCAGTCCGCATGTGGACTTCCTCACCGCACCATCCTACTACACCTGGCGCTATTCAGGCGAAGGCGACGGCATCATGCAGGCGGCGGAGAGTTTCACCGCCCACGGCAAACTGGTTATCGTCGAGCAGGACCTGCGAACCCACAACGAGACCAGCAACCACGAGATCCGCAACGGGATGCTCAGCACGCCCGACCAGTCCGTCGGCGCCATCCAAAGGGCGGTCGCCCTCACCATGACCCGAGGCGTCGGCACCCATTGGCTGGAAATGTATGAAAACTGGTTCTACGAGCCGCTCTTGCAGGAGGTCATGGGAGATGCAAAGCGCGCATACGAGGAACTGGCGCCAGTGCAGGCGCTGACTCCCATCGAGGTGACCATCCTCAGCGACACGCAGAGCGCGTTCTACACCAAGCACAATCTAGGCGACGGACTCCACGCCGCCAGCATCGGCGAGATGCAGCGCCGCTTTGCCGAGGCTGCCATCCCCTTCCGCCATGTGCTGCTCCGTGATGTGCTGGAAACGGGACGAATTCCCCCCGCCAGATTCTACATCGTCAACAACCTGCTGACCCTTTCTCCTGAAGACCGCGCCGCGCTGATGAAACGTTTCCAGGACGAGCGCGCCACCGTGCTCTGGCTCTACGCGGCAGGTCTCAACCTGCCCAATCGCGGGCCCGACACGAAACTCATGGGCGAATTTCTCGGCGTGACCTTCCAGATGGACAACACGGTGCGCCAGCCCAAATTGACGCTGGAAGCCGACCTCGGAGAGGCAACCGCCCTCAATTTCAATCGGTCCGCACCCTGGTTCCTGCCCATTTCCGGCTACCAGCGGACGCTGGGCAAAGACGAGCAGGGGCGTCCCGCCCTGGTCAAATGGACAAAAGACGGCGTGACCCACATCTTCAGCACCCTGATGAATCTGCCGCCGCAGGTCATCCGGACGCTGGCCATGGACGCTGGTGTCCACTCCTATTCAGGGACGGGAGACCCCGTGCTGGTGGGGAATGACGTGGTGGCGCTTCACGCCAAGGGCAGTCATCAGACCAGCATCCA
>JAFRLP010000538.1 GCA_017431185.1 Victivallales bacterium
GCCACTTCGATGACGAGAAGGCGCTGGTGCGTCTGGACATGACCGAGTACATGGAGAAGTTCTCCGTGTCGAGACTGGTCGTCGCACCTCCCGGATATGTCGGCTACGACGAGGGCGGACAGCTCACCGAGGCCGTGCGGCGTCGCCCCTACAGCGTGGTGCTCTTCGACGAGATTGAGAAGGCGCACCCCGATGTCTTCAACATCCTCTTGCAGGTGCTGGACGACGGGCGGCTCACCGACTCCCAGGGGCGCGTGGTGGACTTCAAGAACACTGTCATCATCCTGACCAGCAACCTGGGCTCCGAGGAGATTGTCGAGGCCGGCGTGGATGACTTCGAGACAATCCGTAGCAAGGTCATGGCACTCCTGAAGTCGCACTTCCGCCCCGAGTTCCTGTACCGGCTGGACGACATCGTGTGCTTCCACCGTCTGGAGAAGGAGCAGATCAAGGGCATTGTTCGCTTGCAGCTGGAGCAGCTGGTCTCCCGTGTGGCGCAACAGCGCATGACGCTGGAGGTCACCGATGCCGCGTGCGCGGCGGTCGCCGACGAGGGCTACGAGCCCGCCTACGGCGCACGCCCGCTCAAGCGGGTGATCATCCACCGCATCGAGAACCCGCTCTCGCTCACGCTGCTGGGCGGAAAGGCCGCCGAAGGCGACACCATTCGTGTGGACTACGACGCCGAAAAGATGGAGTTCACCTTCGACGTCCAGAAACCGGCAGAGTAATCCAATACCTTATAACCTGACCCTGCCCCGCCGTGCGTAATGTACGGCGGGGCGTTTTTAATGGAAACTTATGCACATTATATTGTAATACACCAGCAGGGAACATATTATAGATTTTCTAGCCTGGCTAGATTGGCTAGATTGGCTAGATTGGCTAGCCCTGCTAGATTGGCTAGAAGGACTAGAGGATGACCTTGTTGAGGTTGTATTCCACCAGTCCTTCGGCACCGGCCTGCATCAGGTCCGGAATCAGGTCTCTGGCGACATGCTTGTCGATGACGGCGGTCAGCGAGAACCAGTCTTCGTCGGAGAGATGTGCGACAGTCGGACGCTGGAGGGCGGGGAGCTTGGCGACCACTTCGTTGAGTTTGTCTTTGTGGACATTCATCATGAGGCCGACGCGGTTTTCCGCCGTGAGGACGGCCTGCAGGAGGAGCGCGAGGCGGTCCATTTTCCGGCGCTTGAAGGGATCCTGCGCGGCCTTGGGATTGGCGATGAATCGCGTAGTCGTCTCGCAGAGCGTGTCGATGATTTTCAGGTTGTTGGCCTTCAGACTGGAGCCGGTCTCCGTGATTTCGACGATGGCGTCGGCCAGATACGGCGGCTTGACTTCGGTGGCGCCCCAGCTGAATTCGACGGTGGCGTTCACGCCGTGCTCGGCCAGATAGCGTTTTGTCATCCCGACGGCCTCCGTGGCAATGCGCTTGCCCTCCAGGTCCTTCGCATCCTTGATGTCGGAGTTGTTGGGCACAGCCAGCACCCAGCGAAGTGGCTTGCGTCCGACCTTGCCATAGACCAGCTCGGCGATTTCGACGACCGCCAGGCCGTTCTCGACCACCCAGTCATAGCCGGTCAGCCCACAGTCCAGCAGGCCCTCTGCCACATAGCGGGACATCTCCTGCGCCCGCAACAGAACGCATTGGATTTCCGGATCGTCGATGGAGGGATAATACGACCGAGACTGGATGTCAATCTTGTATCCAGCCTTCTGGAACATTTCAACCGTGCTTTCCTCCAGGCTTCCTTTGGGTAGACCGAGTTTCAGGACAGGCATTTAGTTTTCTCCTGTTTTTTTATAAGTGATTCATTTTAAAAGAGTTATTTCTTATATACGGTGGCGGGATCGAAGACGCGCTCCTCGATGATGGTCAACGAGCCGTCCTTCTCCACGCGTCGGAAGAAGCAACTGGGGTAGCCCTCGTGGCAGGCGGAGCCGCCGACCTGCTCGATTTTGAAAATCACGGTGTCCAGATCGCAATCGACGAGAATCTCCTTGACCTTCTGGATGTTGCCGGAACTTTCGCCCTTGACCCACAGGCGCTTGCGGCTGCGGGTCCAATAGGTGGCGATGCCGGTGGCAAGCGTCTTCTCCCATGCTTCGCGGTTGATATATGCAACCATCAGCACCTCGCCGGTCTGCCAGTCCTGCGCAACCGCCGGAATCAGCCCGTCCGCGCTCTTTGAAAAATCCAGTTCTACCATGTTGGAATCTCCTTGTAATGCTCTTGTTTTGTGTCTAGTAAGAGTGTTTCGCGCATACTATAACACGCCTTCTTCTGTTTCACGTGCCATGTCGCCTTTTGAAATGCAATGGCAACAATCTGGCGCAAGCCCTCTGTTTCCCGATTTCATGTTATAGTATTCCAAATTTCTGCATTTTCATCTCTCCAAGTAGGAGTTGACAACATCCTAGGAACAACGCATCTTCCAATCATCTTCCATATCCAGCGGAAATTTCCGCTGGATAGTGCTTTGTGAACTGCCGAAATTAGGATCTTTGCCAGTGATATGAAAGCACGCGGTAAGGCACGCTCATGCAGGGCGTCCTCTTTTCGTGATTTCATGTCGTCTGCCTCGGATTTAGGCAGTTCACGGAGCGAGGCGCTTTTTTTGGTGTTTGCATGTTGTCATTGCTTTACAACGAGGGGCAGGCGTATGTCCCTCCTGCTTTTGCCACTGGTCAAATCAACTCTGCTCAAAACATTAGGAACTAACTCATGGCGAAGAATATGTTGCTTGTACTGACGGTCGTGCTTGCTGGCCTCGTCAGTTGCGTGTCCGGGGCCGGGTCCCGACAACAAACGAAGAAAACGCAGTATGTCAATCCTGACGAGATCATCGCGGGCTCGGCGGAGACAATGACCATGTACGATCTTGAATCGTCCACACGCCAGCTGATGGAGCGAATGCTGGCACATCCGCAGTTCATTGCGAACTACAATGCGGTGAAGGACGCGAGAGGGCAGCTGCCCATCGTCGTCATCGGCAATATCGAGAACAAAACCACCGAACGCATCCAGAGCCGGCTTGTCGCCGTGGGTGACACGGTTCGCGTCGCGTTGTTCGATTCCGAGCTTTTTGAGGTGAGGGACGACCAGGCGGCTTCTGCAATCAAGTCCCGCATCGTCGATGGCGTGGACGGTGGTCTGGAGAATGATGCGCTCGTCCAGACGATGGGGATGTCGGAACCGCCCGACTTCATCATCCTGGGCGACCTCCGTCATTTCTCGGATGTCGGAGGCTACCACACCTACCGTCTCCGCCTCTCCATCCAAGATTTCCGTTCCAACACGGTGGTCTGGGAGGGAATCCAGACCAAGGTGAAGCTGTGACCTCTTCGTTATCTTTTCGCTGAGAAGTTTTATGCAGTTGTTGCAAAGGTTTAGTAAAAGGAGTGGAACCGGAGAGGAAATACAAAATGAACTTAAGTGCTGGCTGACGGAACGTAACGAACAGGCTCCCGGGACTGACTGGCAATCCAGGGTGTTGTCATTATTCAAACTTGCCATTTTAATGGCTGTCCTGTGCCTTTCTCCAGGATGCTTGTTCATTCGCACTCGCATGACTGAAGCATACGATGTGAAAGACACAGGTGAAAAAATTATGACGAGAAACAAGTATTATCTTGTCGGCATTGTATCTGGTAACATTGAGAGAAAGGGACGAAATGTTTCCTCATATTTCTCCAATTGGCTTGCCGGTCAAAAAATACCCGTGTTTGAAAAAGGCGAAGGAGAGCAAAGAGGCACATCAATTTATTATAATCATATAACGTTCAAAGACGAACATAATGATTTTAAACAGCATCAGCCTGGTGTTTTTGCCGAAGAGGGAATACCAATTATTGTAAGACAAAGACAACTAAAAGATCATAACGACATGTCGATACTTCATTTATACCTGACTGTGTTGGGTGGCGGAATGCTTTTCCCATGGATTCAAAGAGCTGAGCAACGCGATTCATTTGAGATAATCTGTCTAGGCGAGATCACCCCAAGTAAAAGTAACAAAATTGAAAGAGTGCGGAAAACTGATACTGCTGGGTGTAACATGCCCTGGTCGCTATTGTTCTTCACATCTCTAGATACTATCAAAGGATTTGAAGACAAGCGTATTTTCCGGTATGCAAAAACCATACGGTTTTTGATATCCCCGTATTTGGACATAATTTGTCGCTTTCCTACGCTGTCGCCACCAAGCTCAAGGAGATGGAAGATGCCGGTCTGATAGATGACAGAATGATTGCCCTCGCAAAACAAGCGTGGGAAACACGCAAGGCCAATCTTGCCTCCAGGTCCAGCGCGGTGGTCGCTCTGCAGACACCGCCAGCTGCAAATCGTCCACAGCCGAGTGGAAGCCAGACGCAGTCTGCTGCCATTTCGTCCCCGTCCGTGGAGTCGCGCCCGCGGCGATTGTACAGGATTGTGGAGAGCGAGCGTGAGAGCGGTGAGGTTTTCGCCCGGCGGTTTGTCCTCGAATTGCTGGACGACAGTGACGTGTCCACAGAACGGGCGATACGGCGGGAGTATATGCAAGACCTGAAATTGGATTATGCGGAGACATACGGGACGCGCAACTTGGACTCCGTGTATGTCGATTCCCCGTGTTTTCAGTGAAAGGCCGGCGGATTGAAGGACGTGCCGTGGTGTTTACCGCCACTCCAAGCGCGACCATGGACTACGACGCGAGCCTGCGCAGGGGCAGGATGACCGTGCGTTTCAATAGCGCTGTTCGCGGCGCGGACTGGGCGCGGGCCTGGGCGCGCATGAACATCGAGACGCTCGTGCGCGACAAGAACATCCTGCTGACGACCGGCGAGAGGCCGCCGGAGGGCCAGTACCGCTCGCTGGGAGCAAACTGGACTGGCGATATCCTTGAAATCGAATTTGAAACGGAATGAAGAATAAGGAGTTTCCTGTGAATGCCAAAAAGGGATTTTTAACCATGCTGGTCATCCTGCTGTTCCCGTTGTGTGGCTGTTTCGTGGCCACTCGAGGCGTGGCGGTGGTGGATGTCCCGGACTGCGGGGAGACCATCCAGACGAAGTACCGCTACTATTGCATCGCCAAGGAGGACTATGACTGTTGGTTGCAGGGTGAGCCGGCCAAGGCATATTCCGAGGCGTTAGCGAAATATGGTGCCGAGCATGTTAGGAGTAATTATTATAAGACTTTAAAAGAACACTCTTGGGTTCACACCTCTTTCAAAAAAAGCATGCCAGAAATTTTCTCCGACGATGGAATACCGATTATTGTCGACGAGAGTATAAGTGACGGTGGTGGCGGCTTAGGGTGGTGGTTTCTTTTGGGATCGATGACATTGGACACAGTAGCTCCAATGCATTATTGGTCAACAAGAAAAGCCAGCTACAACTTTTGGCTGGCCGGGCTTCCTGCTAAACAGACACGGAGGGAAATTCATGTCTCCTCCTGTGGTTCCTTTGCACAATCTTTTATTCTCCCCTGGGCGCTGCTCTTTTTCCATGACACGCCAAAACGCGAAAACTATCCTGGTTTTGAAAAAGGCAAGATGTTTTCAGACCAGAATCATTATGAGTGTTTTATATGGGTTTTATCGGGCAAATCTCCAGAAGATTATTTGGTTGCCTACGGTCGCCATGTTCCATTGAAGGTAAGTTGTTACGGCATTGCCTATCGCCTCAAGGAGATGGAGGAGGCCGGAATCATCACCGATGAAAATGTCCGGCTCGGTGCGGAGTTGCATGCCCGGCGCAGGAATGCCAAGCGACAGGTGCAGCAGAGGAAAACTGCCGAGAAAGCCGCGTTACAGCCAACTGCCCAACCCGCTCGACAGGCCAATCCGCCTTCTCCGTCGGCCTCGCCTTCTCCGCAGCCTAAATCGCCCCCCAAGCCCAAATACACTTTGGAAAGCCTGGAATGGAACGACCAGAAAGATTTTGAATGCGAATTCTCAATGATATTGAATGACAACTTCACCATGAAGGACTACTCCGTGGTGATGCAGGACATCATTGTCTTCCTGCGGGACGCCTACATCCAAATGCATCCCGGGACCAATGCCAATTCGCTGGTCGTGGACGCCAGGCCTTCTCTGAAGAATGGCCGGATCATTGGCCATGCGGCCGTGCTGAGCCTTGCCGTCGAGCGGCTTGAATACGATGCGGCCACCCGCCGCGGAAAGCTCGCGGTGCGCTTCAATCCCGGGCAGGTGGAGGAGGCTCGCGTTTACATCCGCCGGAACATCGAGACGCTCGTGCGCGACAAGAACATCGCGCTGGTCACCGGCCAGCTGCCCCCGGCGGCCACCTACTACCTGCTGGACGAACAGATTGTCGACGGCAATTTGATGGAAATCGGGTTCAAGACGGAGTAGCATCATGGAATTGGATTCCCAAAGGAAATTCGGCCTTTTCGCCTTCCTGACTGGCCTTGGGGCAATGCTGTTGTGCGGTTGTGCCCATACGCGTGTGGTAGTGACGGCCGATGTGCCCGATTATGGGGAGACCATTCAGACGAAATACCGCTACTACTGCGTCATGGCCTCGGAATATTCCGATTGGCTCGAGGGAAGCGATGGAAATTTCTACGACAAAAACAAAACCATGTATCATTGGTTTCCAAGGGGTTTTGTATGTACTCTGCAGGGACTGAACAGCTATCTTGCGGCTTGCCTGCCGGAGGTGTTTTCCGAAGACGGCATCCCGATTGTCCTTGAGTCTAATCCGGATGGCACTGATTATGGCAAAGGTGATACGGCGACGGCTATTTTTACATTTTTTCTCTGTGAAGTGAGTGGGGGTATTTTGCCTTGCCTAATGGGTAATGGTGAGGCCGAGAATTCATTTCGGGTCTGGCTGGCAGAGTTGCCTGACCAAACCATGCGGGAGTTTTCGATTCATGTCCAGAATCGGATGGCTGTCTCAGTTACCAGTCCAATTGGCCTGATGTGCTACCGCCACACGCCTGTTTCAAAGGATACGCAGAGCGAGAAGGTATTTGTAAGCCATGCGTGGATAACACCTTCCGATTTAAAAATCGCATTCCCGTATGCCCTTGCCGCCCGCCTCAGGGAGATGGAGGAGGCAGGAGTCATCACCGACCGGAATATCCAAATCAGCAAGGAACTACGTGCCTTTAGGGTGGTGGAAGGCAAGGCGGGGCTGCCGGACGCACCTGCTTCTGAAACCGCAGTTCAACCGTATTTTGCATCGCCCAAGTCGAATTACACCTTGGAAAGCCTGGAATGGAACGACCAGAAAGATTTTGAATGTGATTTCTCAATGATATTGAATGACAACTTCACCATGAAGGACTACTCCGTGGTGATGCAGGACATCATTGTCTTCCTGCGGGATACCTACATCCAAATGCATCCCGGGACCAATGCCAATTCGCTGGTCGTGGACGCCAGGCCTTCTCTGAAGAATGGCCGGATCATTGGCCATGCGGCCGTGCTGAGCC
>JAFRLP010000539.1 GCA_017431185.1 Victivallales bacterium
AGGGGGGGGGGGGGGGGGCTTCTGTTGCGGGCCCGCGCCGCAAGGCGCGGGAGGGCGGGGGAGGCGCGGGTAGATTAGCCGATGCGGACAGGGCCACAGAAGCCATGCATGAGCAGCGGCAGTTTGGTGCCGAACAATAGGTTGGCGGAGATGTCGCGGTCAAAGTAAGCAGGACTGTCGGCGGTGACGATGGAGATGGTGTTTTGCCCTGCACGCAGTCTGCCATCAAGAGAGAAACGGCACACCGGGCCGATGGCGGCGCCGCAGTATTCGCCGTTGAGCCAGAGTTCCGCGCCATCTCCGCATTGGTCTATCTCCATCCTCGGCGAGCGGGCCGTTTCAGCATCCAGTTCGAATGCGGCGTCATAGCGGAATTCGGCACAGCAGCGGGTCAATTTCTCCTCGGCCAGCAGATTGACAGGCTCTGAATCCGCCCTCAGCAGACGGAACTCCTTCTGCCCCGCCTCCCGCATGTAAATGTCATACCGCAGCCGCAATTCATGCCAAACCAAAGGCTGATACGGGAAAAGCGGCGCCTCAGTCTCCATTCCGTTCCCGCAGCACGCCACCAGCAACTGCTGCGGATACAACTGAAGACGCAGACGACGGCCATCCATCTGCGGTCGATACAGGCGGTTTTCCCAGGCGTCATACAACAGCGCGTTCCCTTCACAAGGAGAGGTCACCCACGCCTCAAGCGTCTCATTCCCGTCATTGAAGAGCAAAACACACTCTGTCCCATCCGCTTTCCGCAGACAATAGTGCCGCAGTCCAGGAGTCACGGGGTCTGCCTGGAGATGCCTGCCGCACCTCTCCTCCAGCCAGGCCGACGTCTTCTCCAACGGCACAACGGAAAAGCGGGAAATCAACGGCAGAATGTCCACATCCGCCGATTCGCAGGCACACGGGAGGGCATCCGTGAAAAGCACGGGCAGCCCAGCGGCGGCCAGTTCATCCAGACGGCGCAGCAGACGTTCGGGAAGCAGTTCCGCCATGGGCATGACCAGGGCACGGTAATGTTCCCCATTGACCAGCAGCTGTCCGTCCGCCACCTCACAGGCTTCACTGCAAAGCGTGTCCGACGGCAGAAAATCGAAGTCGAAGCCAGACCGCACCAGCGTGGCGGCCACCTCGTCCAGACTGCGCTGGGGACATCCTGCCCAATCCGGCTCCGCAGAATAGAACACCGCGACGTCAGCCTGGTGTACACCAGAGGAGAGCAGATGGCAAAGACGCTGAACGTACTGCATCAGCAAGCCGAACAGTCGGTACTGCGGATTTTGTCCCCCCAGATAGAAGGTCGGCGGCATCCTGGTCTTGACGTAGCCAGGCGGACAGATTCCGCCACCCGCTCCCGTTTCGGCCCCAGGCAGGTTCAGGGAGTAGGCGTGGGGGATGAAGCGGTTGGTCCCGTTCGCCAGAAAATGGTTCAGGATGGCACGCATGACCGAGACCCCGCAAGTCCAGCCATAGGCCCCAAACACCTCGCAGACCGCCCTGTTGGCCATCCGGGGATGGAGATGGGCCAGCGAGGCCCCCAGTTTGGGCAGGGTGTACTGGTAAAAGCCGGAACCATACTCCTTGGCGGAAGAATTCGACGCATGGGAAATCGTGCGTATTCCTGGCACCAACTGGTTCAGCACGATATCGATGCCAGCCTCATGCTGTCCAGCCATGGAGCGGAAGAAATGGCCGCATCCCCATCCCGTGTGCAGATGTGCGCCTCGGTCCTCCAGCACATGCCCGATATACTGCACGCCGTGGGCATCGCACCAATCGCCGATTTGACGGCTGAAGTTGTCCCGCCACAAAGCGGTGATGACCTCCATGTAGGCGATGCGCAATCTGGGGCTCATGTTCTGGACCTCATCCCACAAGGCGGGAAGCCAGGCCATCACCTGTTCCTCCGTCATGCCCGCATGGCTGGCCAGACGCTCAGGCATATCATGCCACCAGGGATAGAGGCGGCGCAACTGCCCCATGCGATGGTCGCAGGAGTCGTAGCCGTACTGTCCATCGCAATTGCCGAAGGCGGGCTCGTCCGAAAAGAAGCCAGCGAAAGTGTTGCCGAAATATCTGGCGAAATGCGCATAGACCTTTTCATGCACCTCGTCTATCAGATGACGGCAGGATTCGCGCGACAGCATGGTGATGTAATTGGCGAACAGCCCAGTGAGCGACGGGTCTGCGGTCAGCACAAAATAGACCCGCCAGATGCCAGACGGCAAATCCACCAGGCAAAGGTCGTCGGCAAGCTTGTCCGTCAGCACAATCGGGTCTCCGATGGCCTGCCCCGTCTCCTCGTCTCTACGGAAAGCGGAGACGGCGACCACCTTTTCCAGTGCGGTGTGCCTCGGGAGCATCAAGGCTCCAGCGGTGAGCGGACCGACAAAATCGGCGACCTCGACACGCAGATTGACAGGGCGAAAACGGGCGTTCTCCTCTCGCGCCAGGGAATCGTTGGCGCTGCCGGTGTTCACGTGGGAATCGTCCAGCATCCAGACTCTCATGCCGAGTTCTTCGGCAGTCTTCAGGGCGCACTCCATTACCTTCCACCAGTGTTCCGTGCAGAACCAGTCGCCGCCGCGGTTCTCCAGGATAAACTCCCGAATGCCGGCATCGCTGATGGCCTTGATTTCGCGTTCCAGCAGTTTCACGTCCTCCCCCGCATACCAAAGCAACGGGCGAATGTAACTGCCGCCTTTTCCTGCAAGACAATCCTGTATTTCCTGTTTCATCATTGTGGTTTGACCGTTCACTCAGGAATCTTGTGATTTGACCATTCAGTCAGAAATCTTGAAATTAATATAATGGCTCAAGGGGAATCTGCCTATGGGCATCGGCAAAAGATTCTGTGCCTGGTGTACAACCAACTGCCAGTCCTGCATTACGGCTGCTTGCTGGTTTCTCGGAGGACGAGTACCTCGTTGGGGCGAATGACAGCGGCCACAGAATCGGGCGCAAGCATCAACTCGCGCCCATGGAGCAGTTCCTCATAGCGTTTTCCCGCTGAGTGGAGCCGAAGAAGCGGCCCCTGGTAGGTATTGCGTCCTGTGTTGAGGATGATCCAGATGGTTTTGCCATTGGCTGTGAAGCGATTTGCCAGGAGATAGGGCACTTCAGTCGCCACAAGCGGGTCAGCCTTGCCCAGTCCCATCGCATCCGTGTTCTCCTTCAGGCATCACCTGCGACTGGCAAACTTGACAATGCCGTTTCAGTGAAATATACTATAAGCGACTTTACCAGAAAGACAAGTGTCGAATCCTTCATAAATATGGACAAATCCTGCAAAAGAAAAAACTGCCTGAGCAGCCGCCTATATTTTCCCAAGGGGGAGGAGTGCACCGCGCTTAAGACCGTTTATGAGGCGGATGAATTCGATGGGGAGCCGCAGGTCAAGTATCATTCTCACAACTTCTATGAGTTGGCCGTGGTACTGCGAGGGACAGGCAGTCACATTGTGGAGGGGAAGGAAATCCCCATGCGTCCAGGCAGTGTTTTCCTGCTTTTGCCAGGGGAACACCATACCTACCATTTTTCCGAGCCGCTGACGCTGCTCAACTTCATGTTCACTGGTCATTTGCTGCGCAGTTACCGAAATGCCTTGGAGAAGATGCCTGGCTTCAGCAGGCTGTTCCGCGAAAGCGTCAGCAAGGAGGAACTTCAAGTGGACACATCCACCATCGCGGAACTTGACATTCTGGCCAACACCATTGTCTCGGAGGGACAGAGCCGACTGCCAGGCCAGTCGCTGGCGCAGACGCTCAGCCTCATCAACGCCCTGCTTCTGGTGCCTCGCCGCTGCCAGGATACGCAGACCACCATGCGTTGCAGCAGCCTCCTCGCCCCTGCGGTCTGTCACATGACCTGCCATTTCCAGAGAAAAATCCAGATGCGGGAACTGGCGCGCATGTGCAATGTCTCCGAAATCACCTTCTACCGCAGATTTGTCCAGGAAATCGGCCAGCCTCCCACGCAGTGGCTGCTCAAATTGAGAGTTCGCAAGGCCATGGAATTCCTGATGCGGACAGACCTGACCATCGCCGAGGTCGCCGCCTCCGTCGGTTTCGGCGACCCGCTCTACTTCTCAAGGCTATTTTCCCGCGTCACTGGATGTTCGCCACGGAAATACAGGGACAGCGAGCACGGACACCGAGAGGTCTTCCATGGCGAGCAATTCGCCGATTTCTGGTGACGCCTCCTTTTGGCAATCATCGCCAAAGGCGCGCCGAGGCTTTGACGCGCCATCTTCCAGACGGGACAGCGCTGTTATGCCCTCACGTGGAGAAGAGTTGGCCAGGCAGTCTCAGTTTCTCACGGGGAGGGAAGCCCTGGTCATATTCGTCGGCAGCCGACTCATCCACCAGATACACTTGGGGCGTGGCATATTCGCCCGTCATCCCGTCAAAGTATCCAGGAGTCAGTTCCTTGCCCAGGAAGAAGGAATCGTCCGCGCCGTCCGGAAGTCCATGATAGCGGAGACCATATTCGTGCGCAAAGGTGAATCCGCTCTTGCCGTAGAAGCCGATGTTACCCTCGAAGCAGACAGCGGGACACCCCAGTTCCCTGGCTTTGGCCAGAGAGTAGTCAAGCAGGACCTTGCCATATCCTTTCCCCTGGAACTCGGGGGCGACGCAAATCGGCCCCATCGTCACGATTGGCACCTCCCTGCCGTCGTCGGCGTGGATGGAAGCTCTCACAAAGACATTCTGACCAATCAGCCTGCCGCCCAACTCCATGACGAAATCAAGTTCGGGGATGAAAGCCTCATCGCTCCTCAGGCAATGCAGCACGTAATGCTCCAGACATCCAGGCCGATAGACGTTCCAGAACGCCTCCCTGACCAGGCACTCCACGGCACGGTGTTCGTCCTTC